>CAXMPV010000051.1:0-10181 GCA_964195175.1 uncultured Thermodesulfobacteriota bacterium
ATTTAAGGCGCTGGAGAAGGATGCCGGAAGCATGGTGATTGATCCAAATCAGCTTATTGTTTCCCTGGTTGTAGTCACACTTTTTGTACCATGCCTGGCAAATTTCTTTGTAATGATAAAAGAGAGGGGAGCTAAGACTGCATTTCTCATGCTGGCTTTTATCCTTCCGTTTTCTTTTCTTATAGGTGGAATATTAAGGTATGTGCTACAGATATTGCCAATATAAAAGGTCTGTCTTTGTAAGGAGTAATTAAATGGTTGATGAGATACAAATAGAAGAGATGCTGGAGTATATATGGATACTTGAGGAGAATAATGACAAGGTCGAAAGTGCGCGCATGAATGATAAATTCGGCAATGAGATTACCAGCAGTTATTTAAAAATAATGGCAGAACAGCAGTTAATTAATCTTCGTGATTCAGCGATCACGTTTACTGACGCCGGAAAAGAGCGAGCTAAGCTGATTATAAGACGTCATCGAATTGCGGAAAGACTGTTGAATGACGTATTGGAAATGCGAGGTGATGAGTTCGAACGTGGTGCTTGTCAGTTTGAACATTTTGTAAATGAAGAAATTATTGCAAGCATCTGTACTTTGCTTGGTCACCCGGCTGTCTGTCCCCACGGAAATATAATCCCACAGGGTGATTGCTGCTTAAGTGCTAAAAAGAACCTTGAACCGGTTATCAGTCCATTATCTGCAATTAAAGCCGGTAAAACGGTAAAGGTAGTATATATATCAACAAAGTCACATGCAAGCCTGGACAGGCTTTCAGGAATTGGAGTAATTCCCGGGCTTGAGCTTACAATTCATCAAAAATTCCCCAGCATGATCTTGCAATATGGAGAGACTCAACTGGCATTGGATAATGATATTGCAAAAAATGTATTTGTACGTATAATTCAAGGCTGATTTCATCACACAAAAAAATAAGCTTAGACCTTTCTCTCCTATTAGTCTTCGAACTGCTAATTATTGTTATTTGTACTGTCGAATTTACCTTATTGAATAAATAATTAATATAGAGGTTTTTACATGAAATATTTAATGTGCAAAATCATAATATGCATGGCACTCATTCTTGTAATCCAAAATAATTATATAACTATAGAACGTGCGTTTGGTAAAGATGGAATAGTAAAATCTACACCACGAACTCGACCGGACCCTTTCTTAAGGCCCGAAATCGAAGGTGATCACATTAGTGAAGCCAATATTTTATTTACAATTGACGAAGCTGATGTAGAACCTGGTGGAGATACATTACAAGAAACTGCTACTGAGAAGAATATAAGCAAGGGTATGCCTGCTCAGAAATTGATTGCAGAATATCTAAAGAAAGGTAAAAGATTCGAGGCAAGAAACAAATTATCTGATCTCTATTTCAAGGAAACTGATCCTGAAATAAGAAATAAGATAAAAGAAAAGCTTTATGAGTTAAATAAAATACTAGTATTTTCCAGAACTCCAAGCCCTGATGCATTTTTTTATAAAGTTATACCTGGTGATTCACTGGTAAAGATAGCGAAGAAATTTAATACCAGTTATGCGTTTATTATGCGTATTAACAATAAGGGCCGAACCCTTATCAAGATTGGAGAACGTTTGAAAATCTTGAAAGGAGAACTATCACTTTTGGTCGATAAAAGTGATTATACGCTGACAATATTACTTAATGGTAATTTTATAAAGCAATATCCTGTAGGTATTGGTAAATCAGACAAAACTCCAATAGGTGTTTTTGTGATTGATAACAAGTTAGTAAATCCTACATGGTATTCTCCTGAGGGAGTATATCCATATGGCGATCCTAAAAATGTCTTAGGTACACGTTGGATAGGCTTTGAAGACAGAAATGATCTTTATGGCTACGGAATACACGGTACGACTGATCCGGACTCTATTGGCAAAGATATGTCTAATGGTTGTATACGTATGAAGAATGAAAATGTTGAAGAGCTATTTGATTTTGTGAAAGCAAAGACGCGTGTAGTTATGCAAGAGTAATTACACTTTGAATTAATATGTATTGATATTCAAAAAACATATGCAGCAATAATTGGCTGCTTAAAAAATATAGTAAGAAAGGATTTAAGAAGTGGAATGGAGTATCAATAGGGGTTTACATGTCTGTTCTCTTTGTGAAAAAACATTTCCGGAAGAAGAGGTTTATCTTTCTGCTCTTTACGATGAAAACAATGAATTCTTAAGGAAGGACTTTTGCCTGGAGTGCTGGGATAAAGAAGGTAATGAGAAAAGTTTTTCATACTGGAAGACAAAGATATCTAAAAAACCGGAAAAAGTGGAAATATATGCAAAAATAGATGTTTTTTATGCTCTGTTCAATAAGCTGGAGAACGAAAAAGATTTATCGAGAGTGAACTTCAGATATGTGCTCTCCTTATATTTGATAAGAAAAAAAGTATTGAAGCTAATATCTTCACACAAATCTAACGAAGATGAATATATGGTTCTACATAACGTAAAAGAAGGCACTGACACAGAGGTACTTAAGCCTCAGTTAAATAAAGAAGAAGTGTTAGCCGTTACAGACGAAATAGGCAAGCTTGTAAATTGCACACCACAAATCAGTCCTGATAATGCATCCGTAGCAGATAAGTAAAAATGCTTGTCTGGCAGGTAGTTTAAAGTGAACTAAAGTGGATATTACTTTAGTCACTTCAAACCCGAATATGTATGATGTCCCCCTTAAGTCGCTACAGCAGGGGCCTGAGCAGCTTCCTCAGGCACATTGTATGAGCAACCCTCGCAATCAACTGCAATTCCCTGGTTTTTTTTCTGCTTAAGTCTTGAACGCAACTTATCGATTGTTGCTACAGTAGTAGACGGATCTCTCTGCAGCCTGAACAAATCACGTCTTATTCGTCTTGTCTTCTTTATGCTCGGACATACTGACCGTGCAACTCTTGATGGACATATACTTACTATTTTCTTTTTGTTTATTCGTTTTTCCATGTTTTTCCCTTAAATGTTATCTGTGTTTACCTCAAGAAACTCTAATGTTTTTCTTGCCGCTATTTGCTCTGCTTCCTTTTTATTATTTCCCAATCCGGTACAATGTTCTACATTGTGAATTAAGGTGACTACTTCAAAAATCTTATCGTGATCAGGGCCACTCTGTTTGATTATCTTATATCTGGGTATATGCCCTTGCTGTCTTTGGCAAAAGTGCTGAAGCATTGATTTATAATTCTTGTCATGCTTGTTGTTACACACAACATCAATTTCACTCTTAAGGCATCTCAGGGTAAAATCGTAAGCTGCTTTCAAACCGCTATCTAAATAAATCGCGGCTATGATCGCTTCGAATACGTTTGCTATAAGCGATTTAGGGAATGAACGACTTGCCATTAACCCTTTACCGACTGAGATGTATGGCTTCAAGCCCATTTCCGCTCCAATTTTAGCCAGTGCTGCACGGCTCACTACAACTGATTTAATCTTTGTTAACTTTCCTTCTGAATAATCAGGGAATTTCTTAAATAAATGTTCCGAGATAACCATCCCTAAAATAGCATCACCCAGAAATTCTAATCTTTCATTACTGGGATTATAAGCCGTTTTAAACGATGTATGAGTCAGTGCATTTTCAAGCAGTTTAATATTATCAAAAGAATAAGCTAGCGTCCGCTGGCAATCTGCAAGCTTGTCCTCCAATTCGTTATTATCAGCTGTTAGTGTCATTTTTCACGAATTTTTTTTCCTTAAATAACATCGATTCCTCAATTGCCGTATATTTAGTGGATGCTTCGATTAATTCAATGGCCGTACTTTTACGAAATGAAACAACTTCTACTCTACAGCCATGGGCTTTTAACATCTCCACGAGAGGTACAAAATCACCATCTCCAGAAACGAGGACTATTGTATCAAGTTTCGGCGCTATTGCAATAGTATCTATCGCTATGCCCATGTCCCAATCACCCTTGGCTGTTCCGTCCGGTCTGAGGCGTAACTCTTTAGTCTTTATTTCATAACCCAATCTCTTAAGAGCATCTGTAAATCCAGATTGATCAACATCGGGTTTATGTACCGCATAAGCCACTGCTCTGATTAATTCTCTTTTCTCCACTGCAGCCTGTAACAATTTACTATAGTCAATCTTAGATTGATGGAGTGCTTTTGCTGAATAGAACATATTTTGCACATCAACAAAAATTCCCATCCTTTGTTTAAACATTGTAACGGGTTCGTTTGTCATCTCTTATCCTATAAACTTCTTTTAAATTCTGAGTAAAAATAATAAACCAACATATAATACATATAATCCACAAACGTAAAATAGATACCAAAAGCAAAGAGGCACTACAATATAGACTTACACAACATCAACAATCTGTATTTTTGATTCTATCGCAACATATATAATATATACAGATATGTGATTTGTGGATTTCATATCAGGCATTAAGCCCTTAGCCCACAACAAGTTACCACGGGGAAGAAGAAAACTTGATTATTGGTCTCCTTGCCATTTTTGATCATACATGGTAAGGTCTTTAAACCTAATAGGTTAAAAGGATTTTACGTTTTAAACTATAACACATTTTATCCAGTTTTTTAGAACAGTCAACAAATAAAAAAATTGCAAATCATCAATTTTCAGGAATTGTTATTTTGTTGACAGTAAGTGTCTGTTTTGTTATATTTTTACGTCCTCTAATATACTATAACCTACTGAAATTATAATATTTATGTACTTCTCAGGACTTAGAAAACACATATGAATCTTGACAAATTGAGAAGGAAAATTGACGACTTCGATTCGAAGATTATTGAACTATTCAATGAAAGAGCAAATGTTGTAAAAGAGATAGGAGCTATAAAAAACCGCAAAAATGCGCAAATTTATGCTGCGGATAGGGAAAAACAAGTATTCGAGAAGGTTTCCGCCAAAAATAAGGGACCTCTAAGCGATAAATGTCTTTTTGCTGTTTATAGAGAGCTTATGGCAGGTTCAATAATGCTCGAAAGGCCTGTTAAGGTTTCATATTTAGGACCTGAAGGCACCTTCAGTTATTTTGCCGCAAAAGAGAAATTTGGCTCTTCAATTGAGTATATACCGCTAAATGGGATCGATTCAGTCTTTAAGGAAGTAGAAAGTGAACAGGCCGATTATGGTATTGTTCCTGTTGAAAATTCAACTGAGGGCGGTATTAGAGAAACCCTGAATATGTTCATCGAGTGTGACGTGAAGATTTGCGCTGAAATCAATATGCCAGTACATCACAACTTGATGGCTAAATGTAAAAAAAGCGAAATAAAGAAAATATATTCAAAGCCTCAGGCTCTTTCTCAATGCAAACTTTGGTTAGCAAACAATTTTCAAAAGGTCGATCTTCTGGATATTGGAAGTACGGCGGAAGCGGCTAGAATGGCATCAAAAGAAAAATATTCAGCCGCAATTGCACACTCAGAAGTAGCCCGGATTTACGGCTTGAAAATCCTTAAAAGAAATATAGAAGATTACGCAAAAAACATCACAAGATTTTTTGTCTTGAGTAGGGAATTTTCGCCTCGCACTGGCAATGATAAGACGGCTATTATGTGCCATACCAAAAATGAGGCCGGTGCATTATTGAAAATATTAGAACCATTCAAGAAACACAAAATAAACCTTGCGGATATAGAGCCGCTGCCAACAAGGAAAAAGGCATGGGATTATTGTTTCTTTATTGATTTTGCCGGACATGCATATGATGAAAAAGTTAAGCTTGCGCTTAAAGAAGTCGGTAAAAAGTGTATTGACATGAAAATAATGGGTTCCTTTCCTGTTGATTCTGTGAAGAGATGAGAAAACAATATATTGCTGGCAACTGGAAGATGAACCTAACATTAGATGAAGCTAGGGGTATTGCAAGAAAGCTTTGCGATGTAATAGCTGATGCTGAATCAGTGGACATTGGAGTGTTTCCTCCGTTTGTTTATCTAAAAGATGTTTGTGATATCCTTAGTGATAGCAAAGTTTTTGTTGGTGCGCAGAACATGAATATGGAAGAGCGTGGTGCGTTTACTGGGGAAGTTTCTGGAAAGATGCTAAGAGATATTGGCTGTACTCACGTGATAATTGGGCATTCAGAACGCAGAACGATATATCATGAAACCGATTCTATAATTAACTCAAAGTTAAAGGCGGCATTGCTTAATAACCTGCAACCGATTCTGTGTGTTGGTGAGAGCCAGGAAGAGAGAGATGCTGACAAAACCAGAGAGGTAGTAGAAGGGCAGTTGTCAGGAGGATTGTTAAATTTGAATCCTGAACAAGTAAAGGGATTGACGATTGCGTATGAGCCTGTATGGGCAATAGGTACCGGCAAAACGGCAACACCTGAGCAGGCCAATGAAGTTCATGCATTCATCAGAAATACAATGAAAAGTAAATATGGCGATGACACTGCTCAAAGCATTAGAATCCAATATGGAGGAAGTGTAAATGCTGAAAATGCAAAGGATCTATTGGGACAGCCTGAAATAGATGGTGCTCTGGTTGGGGGAGCCAGTTTGGATTCTAATTCATTTTTAGATATAGTGTCTGACGCCGCAAGTTTTTCATAGATTTTTGTTTTATTAATGATTTTATTTTATTTGTAAGTTTTTTCATTTGTTTTAAAAGAGGTAAATTTTATGAATTCGAAATGGATTGCGGCAGTTGTTATTATTTTTGGCTCGCTGACCGTGTTTTTTATTCTTGGCTGGTCTACCGTATTGAAATCTGCATTAATTTTTTCATGTATTGTCTTGATTGGAAGCGTACTGCTACAATCAGGGAAGGGTGGGGGCCTGGCGGCTATTGGCGGCCTGGCAGATCAGTCAGCCATGGGAACACAAACAGGTGGCATCCTGGCAAAAATCACTTACCTTGTTGGAGCGGTATTTATTGTTGCAACACTTTTTTTAACAAAAATGACATTAACCTCAATGCATGGAGTTGATAACATACGAAGTGAAATGTCTACATCACTTGAGCATGATCATGCCAGCCATGAAGGCGCGGCTGATGAACATGCTGGACACAACCATGCTCCTGGCGAGCACGTTGACCATACACAAGCCGTAACAGAAAATGCTGTGGGAGCGGCAAAATCAGTTGGAATGAAGGCCGTTGACGCTGTTAGTGAAGTGAAAAAGACAATAGAAACGAAAGTAGAATCAATAGCTGAAGAAAGTAAAAATGATTAAAAGCATGACTGGCTTCGGCCAATCGGAATTGAAGGACGATGAGAAGACGGTCATTGTAGAACTGCGTTCTGTAAATAACAAATATTTAAAGATCAACATCCGAATGCCGGACTCATTATCGAGTATAGAAGACAAGATTGAAAAACTCCTTAAGAAAGAACTGGTACGCGGAACAGTTAATCTGTCAATTGAATATAAAACGTGTGGCCTGGCACCCAAGTGTACAATTAATAAAGATGTGTTAAAAGAATATCACGACATAATAAATGATGCACGAAAAGAGATATCCATCCAACAGGATGTTACGCTTGACAATCTCATCTCTCTCCCTGGCGTCTTAGAATTCAAAAAAGAGTTAGGAAATGGAAAGACGGATGATGATTTGTGGGTAGAGCTTGAGCCATTAGTTAAACTTTCGATTAGTGACTTGAAAAAAATGCGAGAGGCAGAGGGCAAAAATCTGCTAATCGAAATAGACAAGTGGAAAAGCAAAATCTCTGTATTACTGGACAAGATTGAGACGATGGCACCTAAAGTGGTTCTAGAGTACAGCAGCAGAATTCAAGAAAGAATATCAACTCTACTAACTGGCTCAGATAGTAAAATAGAACAAAGTGATCTACACAAGGAAATTGCAATCTTTGCGGACAGGTGTGATATTTCGGAAGAGCTGGGAAGGCTTAGAAGCCATATTTTATTATTTGATAACGTTATGGATAATGAAGAACCGAATGGCAGAAAATTAGAATTTATAGTACAGGAAATGTTTCGAGAAGCAAATACAATAGCATCCAAAGCAAACAACTCCGATATAATTAAAGATGTAATTTCAATCAAAACAGAGATTGAAAGGATGAAGGAACAGATTCTAAATTTAGAATAGCTCAATAGTTGTTATATTAAATCTGGATGCGATAGTGTCAGTTGAGAAAAAAAGAAGTAACCTGGTTATAATCTCAGGACCGTCAGGAAGCGGCAAGACGTCCATCTGTAATAAACTGATAAAATGCCCGAAAGTAAAACAATCAATTTCCTATACCACGAGAAAGCCCAGGAATGGCGAAATTGAAGGTGTTGATTATTGCTTTGTAGAAAGAAGTGAGTTTGAGAAGCTCGTCAAAGAAGACAAATTTATTGAGCATGCTGAGTACTGTGGCAACCTATACGGAACACCTGACGGGCCTGTTAAAGAAGTAGTTGATGATAACATATTCATACTTGCTATTGATGTTAAAGGTGCAATGCAGGTTATGAAGAAAAGACCTGACGCTATTTATATTTTCATAATGGCGCCTGATGATGAGACACTGAAACATAGATTAAGAAACAGGCTTACAGAAGCTGATGAAATAATCAATAAAAGATTTTTGGCGGCCAAGGAGGAGATGGAAGCCAGTAAGCATTATGATTATTGTGTTATTAATGACAGATTAGACGATGCAGTAAAAGAGATTGAAGGAATCCTGCAATTATAGTTTCTTTTTATGAAAACCTGTGAGGAGATTCTGATGATCATAAGTGGCTTGCAGATTCTCCATCAGTATGATAGATAATCTGGTAACTATTATAGTGATAAGTATGATCTAATCCTGATCTGAAATGACAAAAAATATAATATTAGGTGTTACAGGTAGTATCGCTGCATTCAAGGCGGCGATACTAGTATCTAAGCTGAGGAGCCTTGGCTTTGATATTACTGTAATAATGACAAAATCCGCACAAAGTTTTATACACCCACTGACGTTCAGAACACTTTCTCAAAATAAGGTTGTTACCGATATCTTTATTGACGAAAGCGTATATAATCCACAACATGTTTCTATCGCACATAAAGCTGATTTATTTGTAATAGCACCGGCTACCGCTAATATCATTGGCAAATTGGCATCCGGTATTGCTGATGATGCGCTCACCAGTACTGTTATGGCCTCAAATGTTCCCGTATTAATAGCTCCTGCTATGGAAGAAAATATGTATTTGAACCCGATAACACAGAGAAATATTGGTATTCTTCAAGATGTGGGATATAAATTTATCGGGCCGGAAAAGGGCAGGTTAGCTTCCGGCAAGACTGGCGTTGGGCGCTTGGCAGACGTGGAAATGATAATACAAGCAATTATGGGCGAGCTTGAAAAGAGAACTGATACTGTTGGAGATTTACAGGTGAATAACACGAATTAAGTTAATGATCAAGAAGAGAGTCATGGAAAAAATAAAACTAAAGATAAAACGAAAGAAAGGCTGCGAGGACCTGCCGTTACCAGGTTATATGAGTCAGGCCGCAAGCGGCATGGATCTGTACGCAGCAGTTGAAAATGATACTGTCGTAGAGATAAATGAAATCAAATTAATTCCGACAGGAATATCTATTGCTCTGCCATTTGGGTATGAAGCGCAAGTCAGACCGAGAAGCGGACTGGCATTGAAATTTGGGATAACGCTAGTAAATTCTCCAGGAACGATAGATAGTGATTACCGTGGTGAAATTGGCATTATCTTATCCAATCATGGCAAGGACAAGTTTATAGTAGAAAGAGGTATGCGTATAGCGCAATTAGTGGTTCAACCTGTTGTTCATGCCGAGTTGGAAGTAGTAGAGGATTTGGATGAGACCCATAGAGGAGAAGGTGGCTTCGGACACACTGGGCATTAAATGGTAATTAATAATGCAATCAAGTTAAGACGTTATTTATAAATTAGCAACTTGGCTGTAATATTTGTTACTTTTGAAGGAGCTAATTTATTTATGCAAAGAACCAGAGTTTTCCACTCAGCGTATTCAATTATTATCTGCACCGTTGGAATATTTATCTTAATAAGTGTTGCAACGTTCTCACCAAATGACCCTCCATTTGCAAATTATCCCGTTAACAACCCCGTGCAAAATTATTGTGGAAAGATAGGAGCCGGTGTTTCCAGTTGCCTGCTGACATGTATAGGAATAACATCTTATGTCTTCGCATTTCTAATAGGTGCTTT
>CAXMPV010000052.1:0-10168 GCA_964195175.1 uncultured Thermodesulfobacteriota bacterium
TGACAAAGGATTGTCTCTTTCATATATTCTTGATTTTAACGGATCATTCTTAAACAGACAATGCTTTGAAATAGAAATGACAGAAGATAACTTCAGCACTCAAATAGCACCTGCAAGGACATTCGGTCTGTGCACTGTCATCGAAGAATATAAAAAACTAGGATTGGGAAGAGGGGTTACTGATGATAATAGCCTTATATTACAAGAAGATGGTACTGTAACAAAGCCCCTATCCATGGCCCCTGCGGAGTTAAGGTTCCCAAATGAATGCGTAAGGCATAAGATATTAGACATTATAGGTGATCTTTATTTGACTAATCTCACATTGTATGCTCGTATAGTTGCAACTAAATCAGGACACTATTTGAATACTCGTTTGGCAGAAAAAATTTTTGAATGCTTTAAAAATGAAACTCATAAATAAGGTTTAATGTACCGCTATGGTTTCTTATTAAACAATTCGATCCGTTCTCAACACTGACTAAGATTCTCTTTTTTAGAGCTGAGCTATTTAAGTATTAGTTCTATTAAAATAAAATAAATAAGTACATCTCAAATGAAAATACATTCGACAGCTATTATTCATCCAGAATCCGTAATAGGCGATAACGTAGAAATCGGTCCTTATTCGGTAATAGACAAAAATGTGAAAATTGGTGAAGGAAGCGTCATTCACAACAACGTTACAATTACCGGTAATACAACCTTAGCTAAAAACAACGTAGTATTTCCCAATTCAGTAATAGGGGCGGAACCTCAGGATTTAAAATATTACGGAGAACAGTCAACGCTCATAATCGGGAGTGACAATGTTATCAGGGAAAGCGTCACAATCAACACGGGAACTGAAGTAGGTGGTGGAGAGACACTAATAGGTGACAACAATCTTTTTATGTCATGTTCGCATATAGCACATGATTGTATCATTGAAGATAATGTCCTCCTTGCCAATGGAGTACTTTTAGGGGGGCATATAAAGGTAGAAAATCACGCAAAGTTGTTGGGGCTGGCAGGCGTACAGCCTTTTGTAACTATTGGTCAACACTCCTATGTGGGCGGACTTTCAAGGATTGTCCAGGATGTGCCTCCATACATGATAGTAGAAGGTAATCCTGCCAAGGTTCGAAAAGTCAATGTAATAGGTTTGGAAAGATCGGGATTCTCGCAAGGCAGCATAAATACCATAAAGGAAGCATT
The DNA here is from genome assembly GCA_964195175.1 of uncultured Thermodesulfobacteriota bacterium. GTDB lineage: Bacteria > Planctomycetota > Brocadiia > Brocadiales > Scalinduaceae > Scalindua. The sequence goes on from CAXMPV010000052.1 coordinate 1,198, forward strand.
TAAACAACTATTCCGTTCAGAAACACTAAATAGAAGCCAGATTCTTTCCGCGTTAGAGAACCAGGAAAACCTGATACCGGAAATAAAAGTTCTCATAGACTTCTTTAGAAACACTGATAAGGGTAAATTCGGTAGATACAGGGAGTCTTTACGGTCAACTTTAACAAATACGACATAAGAGATAAAAAGCTTTGAAAAAATTGAAGGTTGTAGTAATTGGAGTAGGTCACCTCGGCAAAGCACACGCACGTATCTATTCCGAGATGCCGGACGTCAGTCTTGTGGGCGTTGTGGATACTAATAAAGATGCCGGCGAAGCGGTAGCACAGCGTTGTAAAACCAGATATTATAGTTCATTCGAAGAGATCCTGGATAGAGTTGATGCGGCTAGTGTTGTTGTGCCTACCAAATCCCATTATAAAATTACCAAAGAACTACTTAATAACGGTATTCACGTATTAGTAGAAAAGCCCATGACTGGCACAGTATCCGAGGCTGAAGACTTAATAACTCTGAGCAAAAAAAGCTCAACAATATTACAACCAGGTTACATAGAAAGATTTAATCCTGCGCTAGAGGCTATCAAAAAGCTTGATGTTTCCTTGAAATTCATAGAATGCCACCGGTTGAGCCCATTTACTTTCCGTTCTGCCGATATAGGCGTAGTTTTAGATTTGATGATTCACGATATAGACATTATTTTATATCTTTCAAAATCGAAAGTAAAAAAGATAGACGCTGTTGGTGTAAATGTTATAGCCGATAAAGAGGATATTGCAAATGCTCGTATCCAGTTTGAGAATGGTTGCGTCGCAAACATCACGGCAAGCAGGGTTTCTTTCGAACCGATGAGAAGAATTCGTCTTTTCTCTGAAAATTCGTATATATCACTTGATTATCAAAAACAAGAAGTACTTATTTACAAAAAGTCTCCAAAGTTAACACTGAAATCTATTGATCCTGAAGGTAAAGGCGTTTCAAACATTACAGATCTCAAGAACTTTTCTTTTGGAGATTTGTTGAAAATTGAGCGAATAAAGATGGATAATCAGGAGCCTCTGAAAAAGGAGCTGGAATCATTTGTGGACTGTGTAAAAAACGGTAAACAGCCGGTTGTTTCAGGTGAAGAGGGAATAAATGCCATAAAAATAGCGGCTATAATCAGAGAAGAAATAACCAAAAATTTAAAAATAGCAAATATTTAAAATGTCGGAAGGGGCGGTATGGGATCTTTTTGGCTTTCTGTTGAAGAAATAACATCGGTTAGTTGATGCCAAGCCACTTATAAGAGTATTTTATAATAATTATACTTGTACATGTACTTTTATTTGATATAATTAACCGCTTTCGAGACGAGACAGAGAATTTATATAAGGAGTTGATTTTGTCAATAGTAAATCTTCAAGAATTAGTGGATGCAGGCTTTCATTTTGGGCATCGGACCAGCCGATGGAACCCTAAGATGAAACCATTTATTTTCGGGAAGCGTAATCTGATTCATATAATCAATCTGAGAGAAACCGTTAGGGGTCTGATTACAGCTTATAAGTTTTTAACCAAAGTTTCCAGTGGCAGGAAAGAGATACTCTTTGTCGGCACAAAGTGGCAGGCAAAGGATGCTATCGTTGCAGAAGCTAAACGGTCTAATATGCATTATGTTTGCGAGAGATGGCTTGGTGGTACCTTAACAAACTTTGAGACAATTCGTAAAAGATTGAAAAGATTGGAAGAGCTTGAAGAACTTGAAGAAAACGGGTCAATTCATAATTATAGTAAGAAAATAATATCTTCGCTTACACGTGAGAGGAAAAAAATCGCTAAGAACCTCGAAGGTATAAAAAATATGAATAAGTTGCCAGCTGTACTGGTTATTGTAGACCCTAAGAAAGAACACATAGCAATGAAAGAAGCCATAAAGATGGGAATACCAACAATATGCCTGACAGACACCGACTGTGATCCTGATCTCGTAGATGTATGTGTTCCTGGAAACGATGACGCTATCAGGGCAATCAGGCTATTCTTAAACAAAACAGCAGATGCAATATTAGAGGGACAACCTTCAGCGAAGACAGAAGAAGATAGCAAGGTATTACAGGAAACTACTTAAAAGTATCTCCACAGAAATAACATCTTGTAACAGTTGAAACCTTCCTCGAACACAATCTTTGTTATCAATAAAAACTTAAGATAAATATATGGAGTTACAGTACAATGGCTATTGAGGCATCAAGTGTAAGAGAATTAAGAGACCGGACGAGTGCAGGCGTCTTAGACTGTAAGAATGCACTTGAAGAAGCAAGTGGTGACTTTGAGAAAGCAGGAGAAATTCTAAGAAAAAAAGGGCTGGCCAAAGCCATGAAAAAGGGATCGCGCGGAACGCCTGAAGGTAGAGTGGGTTCTTACATACACACTAACGGTAAAGTAGGGGTTTTGATCGAGGTCAATTGCGAAACTGATTTTGTTGCCAAGAATGACGTATTTGAAGACTTGGTTAAAGATATTTGTATGCATATCGCGGCAACTAATCCGATGGCCGTAAGCAGGGAAACTGTTCCTCAAGAGATGATTGATAGAGAGAGAAAAGCATACAATGAAGAATTTAAAGATAAACCTGACAATGTAAGGGACAAAATAATTGATGGCAAGATGGAAAGTTTTTATAAAGAAGTTTGCCTGATTAATCAGCCTTTTGTAAAAGATAACGATCAAACAATAGAAGATTTATTAAAAAATGCAATTACAAAACTTGGCGAAAACATTAAGATTAGTCGTTTTGCAAGATTTGCGATTGGAGAATAGAATCATTGCTACCAAAAAGTATAAACGCGTTCTTTTAAAAATTAGTGGTGAAGGATTTTGTTCAGAGAACTCATCCGTAATAGATATTCAGAAGTGCGATCTAATCGCAGAAGAAATAAGCAGTGCAAAAGATGCCGGGATTGATATTGCCGTAGTAGTAGGTGGTGGCAATATTATAAGAGGTTCAAAATTAAGCCAGTCAGGTGTTGAACGCACGAGAGCTGATCAGCTAGGGATGATTGCTACGAACATTAATGCAATTGTTCTGCAGGATTCACTGGAAAAACTTAAAGTACCTACAAAGGTTTTAAGTGCGATTGAGATACAGGGCATAGTAGAGCCTTATACCATATATAAATGCCGGAGTTTTCTTGAAAAGGGTTTTGTCGTTATTCTTGCCGGTGGAACAGGTAGCCCTTATTTCACAACGGACACTGCGGCGGCACTGAGGGCGATAGAAATTGGTGCAGATGCCTTTCTTAAAGGAACTAAGGTTGATGGTGTATACTCTGATGATCCTATTACGAACCCGAAAGCGAAGAAGTACGATAGATTAGAATATATGGAAGCGTTGAACAATAAGCTTAATGTAATGGATGCAACAGCAATATCTCTAAGCATGGAAAATAAGCTTCCAATAATTGTGTTCAATCTCAGAAAAAAGAATAATATCAGCAAGGCCATAATGGGCGATGAAATTGGTACTTACGTGGGAAACATCGAATGACATCAATAGAAATACAAAATGAAACAAAGAGAAAGATGGAGAAATCTCTTAATCTTTTAAAAGAAGAATTTAAGAGTATAAGGACTGGTCGGGCGACACCAGGTCTTGTTGAAAATGTTAAGATCAGTTGTTATGGCTCCCTTACTCCAATAAAACAACTTGCAAATATTTCAGCACCGGAACCACAATTGATAATTATCAGCCCTTATGATCCTTCCATTATAAAAGACATTGATAAAGCGATATCACAATCAGATCTGGGATTAACAACAAATACTGATGGGAAGATCATCCGAGTACTAATACCACCTTTAAGCGGAGATCGAAGAGGAAAGATTGTTACTCAAATAAAGGAGATGACTGAAGCGGCTAAGATTTCCATCAGGAATATAAGACGTGATGCAAATAAACACATTGATAAAGAGGAAAAGGACTCAGTGTTAACTGAAGACGAAGCAAAAAAAGCAAAAGACCAGATACAAAAATTTATACATGAAAACGAGGCTAGCATTAATGAGCTTTTAAAGCAGAAAACAGGTGAAATTTTAACAATATAAATATACGGGGGGCATAGCTCAGTTGGTAGAGCACCGCCCTTTTAAGGCGATTGTCGAAGGTTCGAGTCCTTCTGCCCTCACTTATATATTCACAGTTAATTCAGGCCCCATCGTCTAGCCTGGCCTAGGACACCGGGTTTTCATCCCGGCAACAGGGGTTCAAATCCCCTTGGGGTCAAATATTAGAAGGCTTGTACTTGTTATCTAAGTACAAGCCTTTTTTGTGTTCAGGGTAATTGGCAAATAGGAATAAATATGAAAGATAATTATTCATGCATACGACAACCCTTCTTTTTGAGTGGCAGCATTAATTAATCTATGCATTTTTTTGTCGTTTTGAATAGAAGAACGTTGCTTTCAAAAACATTATGACAGGCAAAAACAAGCGCAAAAATATCTGCATTAACTGTTATAATCAACATGGTTGTTTGACGGAAGATCCTTTTTGTCTGCTTCTGAAACGTGAAGATGCAGAAAAATCTCTTTCTGGGAAAATACTTATGGAAAGAAAAGGTTTGCTTAAGGACTGTCAAAAATGCTCTCATTTTAGATTGTGCTGGACCGAAGATGCCTATAGAAAAGCAATAAATAAAAGGCCATAAACTTTACCAGCCCGCTTTGCTCCTTCCCGTTTGGATAAGCCGTTCTGGAGGATGCGAGGAGTGAATTAGGGGGGCCATTCTTCTGCTCATTGAGTATTATGGTTTTAAAAATAAAATGAGCCTGAAAGGAAATAACATAATGAAAAAATATTTTGTTATAAGTATATTAATGGTAATAGTAATGTTGTGCTGTTCAAAATCAGAAGCCACAAATTGGGAGACAGATTTTGAGAAAGCATCAACAACCGCCAAGGCTTCCGACAAATACATGTTGCTCGACTTCAGTGGGTCTGACTGGTGTGGTTGGTGTATAAGGTTGGAGAAAGAAGTTTTCTCTCAGGATGCTTTTAAGGATTTTGCGGAAAAAAACCTTGTATGTGTATTAGTGGATTTCCCTCGTGCAAAAGTACAAACAGGGGAGTTGAAGCAGCAAAACCTGGATTTAGCACGGAAGTATGAAATTAAGGGCTACCCGACTATAATTGTTCTCAGCCCGGATGGAAAGCCTGTTGGCAAGACTGGATACCTACAGGGTGGACCTTGGGAATATGCACGGCATCTGAAGAAAATCATAGAAGATTACAAGGGAAAACAATAAGAGGTAGGTCTTATTCCTTCATATTCCACAGTGGCAATCCTGTTTTCTGATCAAGCCCCCTTTCAAAGTTTGGCCCGCGCAAGACCTGAATTGTTACCTCACATGCAAAAACTATCGTTCCCGGAGCAAGATGCCCGCCATATGCATGGCCATCCTTATCTGAGAGAGTTACATGGGCGTGAACAATAGGAGTCCCGTCCTTAATCGAAATGTTCCCTATTAAATTAGTAATCTCAAGCGTTTGATGAAGATCCAGGAAATGATACACATGATCTTGTTGGCTGTAATAGCCCAGTCTGGCTTTTTGCACAGCACCCAGTGCTTCAATACGGCCCAGACAAATGTCCTGATCAATACAGATTTTTGTAATTTCTTCCAATAAATCAGCTCCGTGTGAGAGCTTCCCCATAAACATCTTCACAGCATTAACTTCACGAATATTGGCCATATTGACTTATCCTCTTAATATAATTAAAATTTAATTTAAAACTATTATAATACATGGAATCTTAATTCCAAGGTCATTAACCCATACAAGATTTATCACCAGGCACAAATTATCCACAAAACTCATAAAAGACTTGAAAGTAGCTGTGCTTTCGGCTAAAACTTTCTCATATCATCTGTTTTTGTATTATTTTATGTCGTTCTTAAAGCAATATATTAAAATGATTGAGTGGGAAGAGAAATACAGTATAGGTATATTAATAATCGATGAGGAGCACAAGGAACTCATTCGTATTATGAATGCAGCCATGGTGGCAAGGCAACATAATGACAATATTGATGAAATATCGAAATTATTAAAAGAATTGACTACTTATGCTCTCAAGCACTTTTCAACTGAAGAGTCTTACATGGTAGAATTCAATTATCCGGAATTTCAATACCACAAAGAAGAACACCATGATTTTTCCAAGAAGGCGATTGAATATTGTAATAGAGTAATCAAGGGAGATTGTCATATCGCAAATGAAATACTCGAGTACCTGAAACAGTGGCTAGTTAACCATATTCAGATAACCGATAAAAAATATGTCGAATGTTTCAGGAAAAATGGGATTAAGTGAACTATTCGATTAGAGATAAAAAAAGATGATAATTGTACAACAAGAAATCGGATATCGATTATTTAAATGGTATGAGTTGGTGTATACATATGGCCAAGGCGATTCTGCCTTTGTAAGAAATTGCTACAGAAGTTAAGATACGGATTGTTCTTCTTGCTCTTCAGGATTTGATATATTCTGTTCTGCCTCCTTTTTATGTGCCCTGTATGTAAAATATATATAACCGCCGACTATTGTAATGAATATGGATGCGAGGATTGTAAGTTTGTTTTCTACGTCGTGAACTGGAGCAAACGCTTCTGCTTCATCAATCTCAACCAGGAGCGCCCAGTTAATAAAATTAAGATTAAGCGGTGTGTATGCACTTAATACAGGAACACCTCGATAATCCTCAATGATTTTTTTGCCAACATATCCTTCAAATGCCTCTCTGGTTGCTTCAGTGTTTACCTCTTTTTGAAGTATTGTCGGTGTTACAGAAAATCTTGAATTAGAGCGCATAAAGCCATCATCACCTACCAGATACATCTCACCTGTTTGTCCCAAGCCGGCCCTTTGAGTCAGGATTGTATCCAGATGCGCAAAAGGAATCTCAATAACTATCACACCCAGCAAACTCTCTGCTTCGAAGACAGGAGCTCCAAAATAAGCAGTGAAATCATTTATTTTATCATTCCAGTAATAGTCCTCAAAGCCAACATCTTCCAAAGATATTTTAAACATGTTGGCAATTCTGTGTTCTTTAAATTCTCCTACAAATAAATCAGTCCCGCTAAAGTCCTCTCTCAGCGTTGAATATATAACACTTCCATCTTTATCAACAAAAAATATGTTTGCGTAGCCGTAAGCAGATACGTAATATTCCATTAAAGGCTGGTATATACTTTTTATCTTCTGAAATTGCTGGTTTTCGAGACCATAAGCGTGAAAGGCACCGGAGAGTCTGGTAAAGCCTTTAGCTATTACCGGGTTTCTTGAGAGGACGTCTATATCACCATATCTTTCGTTAAAATAATTCCATATTTGAAGTTTCAAAAGATCTCTGGTAGTGATAAGGTGATTAAAATAATTATCCTTGATAGCCCGTTTATAAGAACTATAGCTTAAGAACGGTACGATCAAAAAAAAAGTTAAAAGCGCTATTGATATTGCTATTGTTATCTTTTTTCCCATAGACTTGTATAATTAAAATAATTATAAAAATTCTTTTATTCTGGATTAAGAGTTAATCGACTTTGACCACCTTAGGATTGGATCCATTGTGTTGAATATCTGATTCGTGGGTGAATGCTAAACACAGAATAGGCCATTAATAGTATATATTTTTGACAGAATGTCAAGGCTTTGTTTGCAATCTTTTTTATTACCTATCCTTGATTTTCTGTTAGATTCATGATATTTTTGATAACGAAAATGATTTCTGAAAGTCTAAATTTATGGATAGCTATCAAATTATTTAATAATACACCTAGGTAGGGAAAGGGGATATCTCATGAACAAAGCAGGATTTAAAAAAATATTACTTTTTGGCATGTTGTGCATTGGCCTTCTTGTTGGAGCAAAGAGTGCGACTGCTGATTCTGTCAGAGCCGATGTTAACGCGACGTATGTACCGGGATTCAACAGGTACTGTTTTCAAATAATCAATGACGATCAGAACGAACCTGATCCAAAGTACCATACTGAGCACATTGCATCCGTAACGGTAAAATTCATTTCCAGGGATGCAACAGCGGCAGACCATCGGTTCAGGAACAATGTTACAGGGGCAAACCTTTGGGACTCAAAAGTTACCATACGCGGCAAAGAACAACAGGTTGTCTGGACGTTTGGTGGATACTATGGCGCAGGCAGTAAAACTAAATTTACTGTTGAAAAGCCGGACGCAACAATCAAACCCGGAAACCGTTCCGATATTTTCAGCTTTACTATTAACGGTGAGATTACAGTAACAGATGTTGAGACTGGCTATCAGGAATCACCGGGCTTTTTTAGAAGCCATTCCAAAATATCCAAACCGTTCGGCGAAGAACTTTTAACCGATAACAACGATACAGATTTCCTGAGAGATAAGGACGGTGACGGGATTGTGGACATATATGATGACAACCCTGATAGCACTAAATGATAGTAAGTCCTAAAACTTAAGAGATGTCCGTATCATAAATGTATACGGGCGATATAGATAAAGTACCACTCCGCTCTTTCCTGCCTGTAATACAAAGTATACAGGCAGGTTCAATTAAGAACTTACTCAAATCCTCCTCAGAAACTCTTCACCGCTAAACTTATGATATGCAAAAGTGATTATACTCGATCTAGCACTTGCTCATTTTAATATAGAAATACACCCTCTTTTGTGAGGGTTTAAATTGGAGACTCTACAGGACTGGCGTCGCCAGATCAGATACTTTGAAATACATATGGATTTTTTGCTTGACATTCAATTATTTCCTTACTGTACTATATGCAGCATTTGTTATGGTTTCGCTAAGTATTCTTTGTTTAGCTGTGATTTAATCCCTGATAACAGCGAGGAAGTAAGCGTAATTCTTATAATGCAAAAATTGCTGGGAGGGTTAGCTTTTGAGTATAGCATCTGTCAGGAAAATGGT
>CAXMPV010000053.1:0-10149 GCA_964195175.1 uncultured Thermodesulfobacteriota bacterium
GGTATGGGGTGCAGTATTGGCCTCCACGCTGACTACTATCGGAGTGTTTGTACCCATAATCCTTGTAGAACAGGAAGTCGGACAACTGTTCAGAGACATCGCGCTGGCCATAAGCTTTGCTGTCGGCCTATCACTTATAGTTGCCATCACGGTAATACCGACTACGGCAGCGAGGATTCTTTCCCATAGGGGGAAGAGTAAAACTGCCGGTAATGAAAATTCCACTAGCAGTAGTCGGCTGGTTTTATTTGGACGTAATTCGACTGATAAGATTGTAGGGGTTGTAGACTATTTAACGGATACATTAAAAAAGCGTTTAATAACTATTTTTGTATTGATCTTTATTTCAATATTTCTTACCTGGTGGATGATTCCCGAGATGGAGTATTTACCCGAAGGCAATCGCAACATGATTCTGGCCATTATGTTGCCTCCTCCCGGATACAGTTTGGAAGAACAGAGGGCTATAGGATTGGTCATTGAAAAGGAGCTGAGCCCTTACTGGCATGTCAAAGCAGGAACAAAAGAGGCTGAAATGCTGGATGGACCACCTATCAAGCATGGGTTTTATGTTTCCCGCGGGAGGGCTGTCTTCATGGGAATGATATCGGCAGAACCTGAAAGGGTTGCAGAGCTCATCCCTGTCCTCAGGCGGGTGTGCGGGAAGATTCCGGGCATGATCACGATAGTACAGCAGTCAAGTCTGTTTGAACGGGGGCTGAGTGGAGGTCGTACAATAGATATTGAACTTTCCGGGCCTGACTTGAATCGTCTGGTATATTTTGGGGCACAGGTATTTGGCCAGGTAAGACAAGTGTTTCCTCCCGGTACACAGGCTCGTCCTATACCCAGCCTTGAACTTGGAAGCCCGGAATTGCAGATCAGGCCGAGATTGGAACATGCGACTGAGCTGGGATTGACATCTGCTGACATAGGATATATTGTAGATGCTCTTGTGGATGGTGCTTTTGCGGGTGATTACTGGCACGAGGGTGATAAAATTGATCTTGTGATCTTTGGTCAGAGCAAATATATAGAACGAACTCAGGATCTGGAGCAGATATTCATTTTTACTCCATCAGGTGATTATGTGCCTCTCAGTACAGTAGCAGATATACAGTTAGGTGTAGGGCCGGAAGAGATAGATCATATTGAGAGGGAGCGTTCTATTGTAATACAGGTGATACCTCCGCGTACTATGCCATTGGAAAGAGCTCTCGGCATAATAGATACTCAAATACTTAAACCGATGGTGAAGAAAGGCTTACTGGGAGGCCTTTATAAGGCCAATCTTGCAGGTACCGCCGATAAACTTCAAGAAGCGCGCAAGTCATTGCAATGGAACTTTGTTCTGGCGATTGCTATTTCTTATCTCTTAATGGCCGCTCTCTTTGAATCATTCCTCTATCCAATAGTTATCCTGTTCAGTGTCCCTCTGGCTACAGTTGGAGGTTTTGTAGGGCTTGCGGTCCTGAATATATTTACATTACAGGTTATGGATGTGCTTACCATGCTCGGGTTTGTTATATTGATAGGGACGGTGATAAACAATGCTATCCTCATTGTGCACCAGACCCTTAATAATATGCGGGAAGAGAAGATGGAATCCCGCCAGGCACTCATAGAGAGTGTAAGGACACGTATCCGGCCAATATTTATGAGCGTGGCCACAACGGTATTTGCCATGCTGCCACTGGTTATATTCCCAGGGGCAGGAAGTGAACTTTATCGCGGTCTTGGTAGTGTTGTATTAGGAGGTCTTATCGTTTCTACAATTTTTACACTGCTTCTGATCCCGGCGGTCTTCAGTCTGATGATGGACATTAAAGCACGTTTAGGATGGGGTACTGAAGTATAGAAATACTTCTGCAAAATTAAGATAATTTTTAGATTGCTGAATTCAACGAGCGTATATTTAAGAGAAAAGCAATTATTAATTGGTTGTTTGTAATAGGATTTTCACCTGCCAAAGGACACGTCTGATACGCTCTCTCTGGAGTGAGATAAGAAAATTGATATGACTATTCAGTGCCAGCTTTTTCCTCCAAATCATCCATAAAGTCGGGATTAGTTATATATCCCAGTTCCTCAGCTTGTGTCGCATGCTCTAACGCCAAGTCAAATTGTTTGACCTCATAATAAGACTCAGCTAACCGGTATTGTGTTTCCGGATCCATAGGGTTTATGGACATAGCTTTTTTATACTCTTCAATTGCTTCTTTGTATTGTAGATTCATGGCGTATGCTTCCCCAAGGTGGAAACATAAAAAAGCGTCATTTGGATTTGTGCTTACAGCGTGTTTACATAATGAAATTGCTTCATCGATCAAATCCATATCCAAATATAGCATACTCAGATTTAGATATGCATCTACAAATTCAGGATTGTATTCTACTGCGTTTTTATACATCGCGATAGCCTCATCAAACATTTCCTTATCTGCGTATGCGTTGCCGAGATAATAATGAGCTTCTGATTCTTCAGGATCAATTTCAAGTGCTTCTTTGAATGCGTCAATTGCATCGTCAATTTTGCCTTCGTCATAAAATGCTGCACCCTTCCTCAAAAGCTCTTCTATTGAAGCCCTCCGAGTTGTTTTATCTGTTCCTGGTAGATCCGGCATTTTATCTAGCGCTTTTGTGCTTTTAAATGTATCTATTCTTGGAGATGTGTCTTCTGGTTTGCCTGCCGCTCTTTTTTGTTGATGGACCTGCCCAAGTTTATTAAGAATGTCGTCACGGGGCTTAATGTCCAGAGCTTTTTTGTATTCGGCAATAGCTTCGTCAAGTTTGCCTTCCTTAAAATAATTGTCACCAAGGGTAATCAATTCTTCAATATCCTCTGAGGTTGGTTTTTCCGGAATTTCGATGTATTCACCCTCTTGCTTCAATAATTTTTCATAGAGTGCAAATTCTTTCTCTGCCTGTTCTCTGTTTCCCTCTTCTCTATAAGCAAATCCCAGATCATAATGCGCATTGGCAATGTCAGGGTTGATTTCCAGCGCTTTATTGCACGCAGTAATTGCGGCTTTGTGTGTTCCCTTCCAGTTGTACGCATTTGCCAGTGATGCATATATTTCAGCTTTCAGTTGATCTTGATCTTCTTTCAGTAGCGGTAGGGCCTTTTTAAATTCAACTATTGCGTCCGGAATGAGTTTCCTGGAAAGAAATCTATCACCTCTTTCAAAATGTTCTTTAGCAGTTTGTGAATGTTTTTCCTCTGTTTGTGAATGCTCTGCATCCGTTTGTGCAAAACAAGAATAGGAAAACAAAAAACTAACAACTACAAGTAATATGATTTTTTTCAGTATATTCATGATTTTTTAATTCTTTCATTTAAAGCTTTAAGAAGGCTATCTATTTCAACCGGATGTATTTTTGTTGCTTGTTTGATTGTAAACATTTTTGCTACCGTCTTCCTTGCAGCAGGGCTGGCAAGTTGTTTGAACCCAAATTCCAGAAAGACATCAAGAATTTCAGGATACTGATCGATTGCTTTGGCAATATTTGTGTCTCCTGTTATTTCCGTTAATTTTTCTTCCGGTTCTTCAATATCCTCGTCTTCCGCGTTCATTGACTTCCATACGTTGTATCCGAAGATGCCTATTGCCGTTAGCTCAATCCAGCCTGAAAACCCTATGAGAGAGTAGTAAAAACCTTCCGAGTGTGAGAGCCCGATCATTATCTGAGTATAAACCCGGAGGAAGCACCCGATATTTAAGAGATAGAATGATAGGTTAGCAAGCTTTATGCTATGCATATCTACGCCCTTAAAAGTGGGGACCATTTTTGATGCGTATCCTATTATCATAAAAGTTACAAAGCCAACTGCCAGAGCATGATTGGCTGCGCCATGGAATAGATACTGCGCATCTGAGAATGCCGTAAAGAAGAGGGGTTTTGCCCCAAGGATAAGTACGCCAATAATCAGCCAGACATAAGCAGCCCTGATTGTTTTCGAATAGCTTCTATCCATTACAACATCATCGAGTTCCTGCGTGGACTTCTCAAAGATTCTGATACCATAAACAAACAGTAAAATACTGAACGCAACTAAATAGGTTGTAAGATTTGAAACTTTTATTAAAAATGGAAACTTGTAACTTAAAGAGTGAGCTATAAAATATATAGGTATAGTTAGATTTAAGATCCAGAACGTCGTGTTTATAGCGCCAATCCTGGCGGTGCCTACGTCAAGGAACGCGTACACGGTTCTTATATTTACGGCAAATATAAACATGAAAACAAATCCCATGAGAAATACATGTACAAACGGGCTGTAAACCGTTTTCGGGATATCGTTTGTACCTGCTATAAGCATGTATCCGTCCATAAACAAGTTTGCTACACCGCACAGTAGAAACCATAATACCCCTGCCACGATAAATTTATCGTATGCTTCTCTTTTCTCTTTGCTCGCAAGGACGGTACTGATGATGATAAATGCAAATACTGCAATTGCCAGAAATTCTAACAGACCGGAGATCGGCAGGAGGAAGCTCGTTATTTTATTGGCGTACGGCTGGACTAGTATCCTCAAGATAGTCCCTGTGACCATTAGGAAAAAGCATACGGTCGTCAGTTCGCGGTATTTGAGCTCAACGTTCTTAACTCGAGGGACTATATAATACGCAAAACCGATTATGCAAAGGCCTATCCATCCAAACATCTGGGCATGACCATGTGTCTGTACCAGCGAATGAACTGCAGAATGAAAATTATGCTTTGAACCAATATAGGTCAATATGATAGCGCCAACCGCAACTCCTATCGTCAATGCCATTAAGATAGCTGTTTTGAAAAACTTTGAGTAAACTTTGTCTTCTACCAACGTTACTTCTTCAGCGTTTTCATCTACACCTTTTTCTATAGAGGCTCTCAATTCCTCAACAATTTCGTCGTAATCCACTTCATGTGCTTTTGCAAAAAATGCCAGAGGTTCATTTGGGCCCCTTACACCCCCTGCCACGACAAGATTGTATTTTCTGAAGACCTCCATGGTTTGAGGATATTTTTTAACCAGATTTTTAATTATTGTATTTCTATTAATTTCCATAACACTATTTCGATGCAGTTGCCATATTCAATTAAAAATAAAAATTATTTGCTGTAAAAACGGTTATATAATAACCGATTTATTGTGTTTTATAAATTGTTTTTTATGTCCGTTCTTCAAGTTGTAAAAATCAAAGGTAGGCGCTGTAACCTTTTTCTTCCAGAAGTTCCGTCAGTTTTTTAATATCTTCAGCACTATTTTTGCTGCAAACCATAGTAACATCTTTCGTATTCACTATAATCATATCAGACACATTGATTGTTGTTATCAGGCGTTCATTGTCTCCAATAATTATATTTCCATGTGTGTCAAATCCACAATGATTACCCAATATTGTATTATTGTTATTATCAGATTTGTTTAATCTTTCAACAGCAAGCCAGGAACCAACATCGTCCCAGGTGAAATCGGCTTCAATTATCTTTACGTTTGACGCCTTTTCCATTATGCCATAATCTACTGATATATTATCAAACTTTTCATATTCGTGAGAAATCACGCTTGACTCATCAGGGGTTTCCAGTGATTTTCCGATTCTTTCAAGGCCCTGAGACAATTCAGGCATAAGTGCGCTTATATTTTCTAATATTGTGTTCACCGACCAGACAAAGATGCCGCTATTCCAGTAATATTTACCGCTCTTCAAAAATGTTTCTGCAGTAACACGATCCGGTTTTTCAGTAAAACATTTTACATCGTAAACCGGAAAGCCATGAAGATTAATTACTTCTTCGTCTCTTTGTATATAGCCGTAATTTACAGATGGCTCTGTCGGTTTAATTCCGAATGTAACAAGGGCATTCTTCTCTGTAGCGAGTTCTTCTGCACATTTTAACGCTTTTAAAAAGAGATCGGGAGGTTCAATTATATGATCTGCCGTCATTACTGCCATGATGGCATTGGAATCTCTCTTTGAGATTATGGCTGCTGCAAGACCAATACATGCTGCCGTGTTTCTGCCAAAAGGCTCTGATATAATGTTTTTTGCCGGTATTTGAGACAACTCTTCTTCAATACTCTCAGCCAGAGTAGACGTTGTTACAACATAAATATTCTCTGAAGGAATCTCGCCAATAATACGATTAACAGTCTGTGTAATCATGGTATCTTGTCCTGTAAGTTTCAAGAGCTGTTTTGGCGTTTCTTTTCTACTCCAGGGCCAAAACCTGGTTCCTGAACCTCCTGCCATAATTACTGCATATAACATAATAGTGTTTCAAAACGTTAAAAAGACTAGGTTGAATAGTGATACGAAAGAATTGCAGAGACAGCAATTGCAGCCGTTTCCACTCGAAGAATTCGACTTCCCAGACTGACAAATTTGCAACCGACTTTTATTGCCATATCTATCTCGTTAGTTGTAAATCCGCCTTCCGGACCTATAAAGCTTATTATATTATTTGGTTTTGGATATTCTTGCAACGTATTTTTCAGATTATTTGCATCAGATTGGCTACAGGCAAATAGGGGCAGATCGTAGCTTTCTACAGTTTTGAGGAGATTGTCAAAATTAACAACTTCGCCAATCTCCGTTATCGTGTTACGGCCACACTGTTTTGATGCCTCAATCGCAATTTTCTGCCACTTTTCAATTTTCGCGGAACAGTCGTCCTTAAGTTTTACTACACTTCGTGCATAATTTATTGGTATTAGTCTGCGTACTCCCAGTTCGGTGCATTTTTGGATCAGGAGGTGAGAACGTTTTCCCTTGGGGATAGCAAAGGCTATGTCTATTCCGACTATGTTTTCCTTGCTGATAGTTTTCTGCTGATTGATATTAACTTTGACTCTGTTATCTTCAATGTCTTCGATTTCCGCTTCAAATTCATCTCCCATTCCATTAAACACGATAATATTATCGCCGATTTTCAATCTTTTGACGTGTATAATATGATGGCTTTCTGAACTATCTATCCATAAGTTTTTCAAACCGGCATGGAATGGAACATAAAATCGATTCATACTTACTTTACGGTCCTTTTAGTGGAAAAATCAGTAAAGACATATCTAAATAATTATGGTTTGATCTGTTTGAAATGCGGTTTTCTGAAAAACCTGATGACGCGTTTGCCATTCTTCAGATTAATTCAACACCCTTAGTCTGAGTGACGGCTTGTCCCGCTGGAATCATTGGAAATACATTTTCTTCCGGGTCAACTTTAAAATCTATTACGACAGGGCCGTCTATAGAAAGTGCTTTTTCAATAATGGGTCTGACATCCTCCTTTTTCTCAACCAGAAAGCCTTCAGCTCCATAAGCTTTTGCTACCAGCACAAAGTCAGGATTACCATCGAGTAAAGTGTGAGCATATCTTTTATCGTAAAACAGCTCTTGCCACTGCCTTACCATGCCGAGGTAACCATTGTTCAGTATAGCAACCTTAACGGGTAAATTATATTTAACGGCAGTACTGAGTTCCTGAATATTCATTTGGAAGCTACCATCACCCGCAATGGCAATGACAATTTTGTCCGGGCATCCAAGTTGAGCACCTATTGCCGCAGGGAAGCCGAACCCCATTGTGCCTAAACCACCGGAAGACAAGAAGCTTCTGGGATTTGTATAAGTATAATATTGAGCTGCCCACATCTGATTCTGCCCGACTTCGGTAGTGACAATTGCTTCGCCTTTAGTGGCCTCACAGATTTGTTCAACTACGTATTGTGGTTTTACAACGTTACTTGTATTGTCATAAAGTGAGGGATATTTCTTTTTCCAATCCGCAATTTTTTCAAACCACTCTTCTCTTTCAACATGGCTTACATGTTTTATCAATTCGGTTAGAATATTTTTGGCATCACCAACTACAGGAATATCCACCTTGATATTCTTGCTTATAGAAGTTGGGTCTATATCTATATGAATAATCTTTGCTTTAGAAGCAAACTCATCTATCTTACCCGTGATCCTGTCATCAAACCTCGCTCCAATTGCAATTAATAAATCTGATTCATGGACGGCATAGTTGGCAGGAACGGTTCCGTGCATACCCAGCATACCCAACGCTTTTTCGTGGTCTTCAGGAAATACTCCCAGTGCTAACAGCGTAGTGTTTACGGGCAAATTGGCTTTTTCAGCAAGTTCGATAAGCTGCTCTGAACTATTTGAAGATATAACTCCACCACCCGCATAAATCACAGGCCTTTTTGAACTGTTTATTGCCTCTGCTGCTAATTTTATCTGCCGTATGTTGCCTTCGAATGATGGTTTGTATCCCGGCAGGTTTACAGTGTCAGGAGTATCTCCATCCCATGTATCGGTTGTTACATCCACAGGAAGATCAATAACAACAGGGCCTGGTCTACCGGTAGAAGCGATATGGAATGCTTCCTTAACTACTCTTCCCAGCTCTTTTATATCTTTAACCAGGTAATTATGTTTTGAAATAGGACGAGTGATACCGGTTACGTCTGCTTCCTGGAACGCATCACTGCCTATAAGGTGCGTTTTTACCTGACCCGTTATGGCAACCATGGGTATGGAGTCCATGTAGGCCGTAGCAATAGCAGTTGTCAAATTGGTTGCACCGGGACCTGATGTGACGATGCATACGCCTACTTTTCCCGTAGCTCGGGCATATCCATCAGCCGCGTGTCCTGCTGCCTGTTCGTGGCGCGTTAGTATGAATTTTATTTCAGACTCATCAAACAACGTATCGAAAAGTGGTATAATGACACCGCCAGGCAGACCAAAAATATATTCCACATTTTCTTTCTTTAAAGCATCGATTAATATT
Source organism: uncultured Thermodesulfobacteriota bacterium (assembly GCA_964195175.1). Lineage (GTDB taxonomy): Bacteria > Planctomycetota > Brocadiia > Brocadiales > Scalinduaceae > Scalindua. The sequence continues at coordinate 8,794 of CAXMPV010000053.1, forward strand.
TGTGAGCCTGTCTTCTTCATTTTTGTTGAACCCTGTTTACTGGAAATCTAAATTATTAATTATTTTGTATATGAATTTCAATGTATGCTAAATTCCCAATTAAGCTGAGAACGACAGATCCGGAATTGCCATCCCAGCGAAAGCGGGAATCTAACTTAAAAATATTGTCTCTTTTAGATAAGTATAGCGTGTGACTTAGAAGATTTCAATTTCTGATTGGACAATTGATTTGGTATAAAGGAATGTTTTATACGCTCCTTTACGATGGATGTGATTATCCATCAACTGTTTGTATTATCATCATCATAGTCTGGATCCGGTACTTCCATTGCGGGAGATTTATAACCCGGTTGCTTCGCTTTTTCAGATTCTTCTTTGTATGCCGCAAGTACCTTTTGTTCAATTTCGTCACGGCATTTTGAATTAATTGGATGAGCAGTGTCAGCATACAATTTAAATTTCCCTTTAGATTCGTCTCCGGACTCGCTTAGCGCTCGCTTGTCATCAAGCTTAGCTCCACAGTCATTACAAAAGCGTGAGCGAAGGTGGTTCTTGGAATTACATTTAGGACATTTGTCAGCAAGTTTTCTGCTTGGCATAGCAACAAAAGCCCCCTTGTACCCTTCTATAATCTTCAAATCTCTTACTACAAAGTCATTATCAATTGTTATGCTGCAGAAAGCCTGTAAACGATTTTTTTTTGCCTCGGTAAGCTTCACTCTGACTTCAGTAATATTCACAGTAATAACTCCTCCTTCCGATCTCGTTGTCTATGGTGTTATAACATTTGTAGCTACAAATACATTTCCCATTCCGCTTAACTCAACTTTGCTTTTGATAACTTCTGCCTGGTGTCTATCATGGCATAGACCGAAGAAGGCTGATCCGCTACCAGAAATTGACACACCACAAAAACCAAAGGATTCTAAATCACTTTTGACCTGTAGTAAATCAGGGTATGTTGCAAAAATTACTTCTTCCAAACGGTTAAATAACAACTTAGAGATGCTGGCAACCTCAGAATATTTCAGTGCATCCAAAAAAAAGCTAACATCTTTCCTTTTTTTTGTCAAGTCAATTTTGAGGTTTTTGTATATCGTTTCTGTGCTGATATGGACACGCGGAAACAGGATGATATAATCCATTCTACTCCTTACTTCAACTGGCGCGATCAGCTCTCCTCTTCCTCTGCATAATGAGGTTTTGCCGTTTATAAAAAAAGGGATATCTGATCCAAGCTTTGCCGCAAATTCCATCAGCTCTTCATTGCTAAGCCCGACTTTCCAGAGCGAATTTAGCGCCTTCAGAGTTGTTGCCGCATCACTACTCCCTCCGCCTAGGCCTGCTCCCACAGGT
>CAXMPV010000054.1:0-9929 GCA_964195175.1 uncultured Thermodesulfobacteriota bacterium
TTTAAAAGAGAGTTCTACATACGAGATCATGAAGCCGGAAGACGTCGGACTGTCCAGGACAAATATTGTCCTTGGCAAGCTTTCCGGCAGGCACGCATTTAAGAAACGTGTAAAATCTTTGGGATATGAACTGCCTGATGAAGAACTTGAACATACATTCAGTCAATTTAAACTCCTGGCCGACAAGAAGAAGGAAATCTACGACCAGGATATAGAAGCACTAATACGAAGTGAAAAATCAGAAGTAACGCATATTTACGAACTTGAAAGTCTAAGCATAAATTGCGGCCCGGTGCCGACAGCCAGTATCAGACTTCGTGTCGGAAAAGACAAGATCGTAGCTGATTCAACCAAAGGTGACGGACCAATTGACGCCATTTTTAATGCAATAGATTTGTTAACAGGGATTAAAGGTACACTTCTCGATTATAGTGTCAGGGCGGTAACTAGTGGAAAAGATGCTCTGGGAGAAGCAAGTGTAGATGTGGAGGTTGAAGGCAATACATATAGAGGCCGTGCCGTGAGTACTGATACAATTGAAGCAAGTGCAAAAGCATATTTGAATGCCATAAATAAAGTCGCAATAGGACATCGCAGAAAAAAACCTACATGAGTAATAATACTAAAACAAAGTTCTTCGTCGAATTGATCAAACCATCCCATTACGATGATGATGGATATGTTATCCAATGGCGCAAATCATGGATCCCATCCAACACACTTGCCTGCATAAATGCACTATCGCAAGACGCAGCAGAACGGAGTGCCCTTGGCAGTGATGTCGAGTTTATCATTAACGCTTATGACGAAATGAATATCGTCATACCCGTTGCTGACATTATTAGCAGGTTTAAGAATAACGGCAAGCGAGGAATTGTCTTTTTCGTAGGAGTCCAGTCAAATCAATTTCCTCGTACCATGGATATTGCCAGACGGTTCTGTGAAGAAAATATTCAGGTTGCAATAGGAGGTTTCCACGTAAGCGGCAGTATTGCCATGTTATCTGAGCTCCCTGAAGAGCTTAAAGAAGCAACGGAAAAAGGGATTACACTGTTTGCGGGTGAGGCTGAGGACGGACGTCTCATAGAGGTCTTCAAAGATGCCTATCAAGAGAAGCTGAAACCGATCTATAATCACCTGAAAAACCTGCCCGGCCTGGAAGGTCAGCCAATGCCAATAATGCCAGCAAGTGTTGCCGAAAGATTTGTCAGCAAGATTGGCTCCTTTGATGCCGGCCGTGGATGCTCTTTTCTCTGTAGTTTCTGTACTGTCATCAATGTACAGGGACGTAAATCACGATACCGTAATCCTGACGACGTGGAAAAACTGATCCGTTCCAATATATCTAATGGTATCAACGATTTTTTTCTTACTGATGATAACTTTGCCAGAAACAAAAACTGGGAAGCCATTTTTGATAGATTGATCAATCTTCGCGAGAATCAGGGGTTTAAACATGTAAAGTTTACTATGCAAATCGACTCGCTTGCCCATAAAATTAAAAATTTTGTCTCTAAGGCTGCCAGGGCCGGATGTAGAAGAGTATTCATTGGACTGGAAAGTATTAATCCTGAAAACCTGCAGGCTGTAAATAAACGACAAAACAAAATTACTGAATATCGAAGGATGTTTCAAGCCTGGCGTAACGCTAGAGTTGTTACTATAGCCGGTTATATACTCGGTTTTCCTACTGATACTCCTGAAAAGATCGAACAGGACATTAAGACAATCCAACAGGAACTGCCGGTGGACCTCCTGGAGTTTTTCTGTCTTACACCATTGCCCGGATCTGAAGACCACAAAAACAATCACCTGAAGGGCGTATGGATGGATCCCGACCTGAACAAATATGATCTTGAACATGTTACCATGTCACACTCACGCATGTCCAATGAGGAGTGGAAACAAATTTACCGAAAAGCATGGGATCTTTATTACTCTCCTGAGCACATTAAAACTCTGATTCGGCGTGCGGCAGCAGGTGGCCCGAACCCCAGCAGAGTTATGCTACACATTCATCAATTTCATGGCACCATTAAATATCAGAACGTACACCCGCTTCAGGGAGGTTTCTTAAGGCGCAAGATACGGACGCAGCGCCGTCCCGGCATGCCTCATGAAAATCCGCTTATCTTCTATCCTCAGAGAGTATGGGAAACAGTTAGCGGCCTTGTACCTTTCGCCCTATATTATTTCAGGCTGCGGTCAATACGAAAGAAAATCAAACGCGAACCCGGAAGACGCTCATACACGGACAAAGCACTGATACCAGTAAAGGATACTGAAGATGTACTGCTTGAAAGTGAGAGCGTAATGCCACAATGACAATAATAGATTTTAAAAAAGTAAAAATATATGCTTATTCTGGAACAGGATACAACATAAATATGTATAAGATTACTGTTCATAAGTATGTTAAACTGTAATTATTTTTCAAACTATTTCAAATAGAGGAAACTTAAATGATAGAAAGAGTTTTAAATGCAACAAAATCATTAATAAACATTAAACTAGCATTGTCTTTACTAGCGGGAATAGTCCTGATTAATGGATATTCTGCTATGGCCGGTGTTAACGAAACAGGCGGTAGAAAGATAATCGTAAAGAAAGGTGATAAGGTAAAAATCCAATATAAAGCCAGCCTTACGAATGGTACGGTATTTACAGAATCGAAACCGGGGAAACCACTGGAATTTACTGTCGGAGACGGTAAGATGCCACATGGACTTGACCAGGCTGTATTAGGAATGGAATTAAGAGAGGAAAAGAGTGTTACGGTAGGCCCAAAGGAGGCATACGGAAAGAGAAACCACGAATTGGTAATGAAATTTGTTAAAAACAGCCTGCCCAGAAGCTTTGAACCAGTGATAGGTAATGTAGTAAAAATACGAGACGTACCGGGAACAATTGTTAAAATAGACGAAGAAAACGTATACCTTGACGGCAACCATCCCCTGGCAGGTAAAGATGTTGTGTTCTACATAAGGATTATTGGAATAGAGTAATCTGACAAGAAAACAATTTGGCTGGGCCAGGACCAAGTATATGTTCTGTCTTAGTCAGATTGTTGAATGAGTACCCACGGTGCTATTAAGCTTTCTTCCTGCCACTCATATATTTCTGGTAACGTTCCGGGCCGACGCACTCGCTTCCTACGGGACACTTTTCAATACAGCTTTCAGCTAATTCACGCTCTATTATTTCACCGCAGCTCTCACAGGCAAATTCATTTTCGAAACCGGCAGCCGAGGCTGTACCCTTTTTATGACAATGAGGGCATGTTACGTCTATAATTTCTACCCTTTTTATTTTCTCCGCGCCGGGACATTCGAAGATAAGCGGTTTTTTAAATACTCCTGTAGAAGCCTGAGAATTGGTTTTTATCTTTGAAAGGGTCTGCATAGCTACAATGCGAAGAGGCATTCGCTTCTCTTTCCTCAAGAATTCCTGAATGGCCTTCATCGCTTCGAGATCACCTTTTCCTACTCTACCAATCTCCTCAAGAGCCTGCTCCACCTTGTCGGCATTCTCATCATACAATTTTTGTAATAGCAATTTAATATTTGCGAATACCCCTCTCTAGATTCTAAGAGCGCTCTATTTGCCCTTTCAACCTAATTCTTCCAATTACAAAAAGCGCAACTATCGCTACAAGAACTATTACGCTGACATTTTGTGATATTGTCATGCCGTCAAAAAGCAGCGGATTATCATCCCTGAATATCTCTACAGTAAAACGCATTATAGAATAGAGACCGCAGAACATCAGCGTCACTTCCCCATCCCTCCTGCGGTGTTTAAAAAAGGCTTTAATAATAAAGAATATCGAGAGATTACCTAACATGGAATATATCTGTGTAGGGTGAACAGGAAGAGAGTGACTATCAGACACACTCACCAAACCCTTCCCAAGATGGTGCAGGAATGCGGGACTACCGTCAATCATAAGATTGGCGTCAACGGATTTGGGAAAACTAACCGCCCACAGCAAATCCGGACTGCAGACATCACCCCAGCAGCATCCATTAAGAAAACATCCTATCCGTCCACAAACCACACCGAGTGCAAAGGAAAAAGCAAGAATATCAATTGTCTTCAATACAGGAAGCTTCCTGATCCTTGTGTAAACAACTACGGCTGCAATAGAGGCCATTAAGCCTCCATAAAACACCAGACCCCCCTCATAAATTTTGAATGCATCCAAAATGTTGTGTTTATATGAATCGAAATTCTGGACGACATAGAATGTTCTGCCTCCCAGAATCCCGGCAAATATTGTATATAACCCCAGGTTTGATATGTCTTCCGGGTTTAATCCTTCAGACTTTGCCTTAATACGTGCAATGTAGATGACTACCAGGAATCCAAGCATAAGCATAAAGCCGTACGCGAAAACTGGAATTGTCATGCCGGTAAACGGAATTGGTATTTCAAAGAGTGTTCTAATCATTGAAGTCAGGAATGTGGTTCGGTGATAATTTCATTAATCTTATTTTTCTCGTCCAGCAATACTATTTTAGGTTTCCAACTTCGTGCCTGTGCATCATCTATAAGACAATAAGAGATTATAATAACCTTGTCGCCAGGAACTGCCCACCTTGCGGCTGCTCCGTTAAGACAAATAATTCCTGAGTCTGGCTCTCCCTCAATTACATATGTCTCCATCCGCGCCCCATTATTAATGTTCAACACCTGCACGCGTTCGTAATGCAGAATGTCCAACTCATCTAGCAACGACTTATCGATTGTTATACTGCCGGTATAGTTAAGATTTGCCTCCGTAACGGTTGCGGCGTGAATCTTCGCTTTGCACATTTCTCTAAGCATGGTTTTTATTCCAAAACAGTGTTATCTATTAATCTAGTATTTCCGATCCATACAGCAACAGCGGCTAAAGCCTTTCCATTTATTAACGAAAGGTCTTCAAGTGTATCAGTGTTAACTATGGATATATAATCTATCTTTGTCTGTTTTGTCTTCTTTATGACGGATGTCATCTCTTCTATAATCGCCTTTGTATCCCTTACATTGGAAGCAAACATGGCTTCTGCTTTTTGTAAAGAGCCATGAATACAGACCGCATCCTTACGCTCCTCAAGGCTTAATCGCTTGTTTCTTGAGCTGAGAGCCAGTCCGTCCTCTTCACGAACTGTGGGGCAGACCCGAATATCTACATTCATATTCATGTCTGCAACCAGTCTTTTTATGATAGCACTTTGCTGATAATCCTTCTGACCAAAATATGCCCTGTCAGGTCCAACAATATTAAAAAGCTTCGTTACAATTGTAGTTACACCATTGAAATGACCTGACCTTACCCCGCCACACAGGGCATCTGTAAGTTTGTCCTGTGTCACATGAGTGCAAAATCCGTCCGGATACATCTCTTTTGTACAAGGTGTAAAAACTATATCTGCATTTTCTTTTCGTATAAGCTCGATATCCTCATTCAACTGGCGTGGATATTTATCGAAATCATCATTATTATCAAACTGTGTGGGATTCAAGTATATGCTGACAATAAGCTCATCATTCTCTTCTCTCGCGCTTCGTATCAGGCTTATATGGCCATCATGAAGCGCTCCCATTGTGGGTACAAATCCGATGGACATTTTCCTGTCCTTGACAGAAAGTACCCTAGTCCGCATCTCATTAATCTTTGTGATAACTTCCATTTAACGATATCAGCCTTTTTTCCATGCAACTTTCTTCTCTTAAGCTGAAATTCAATGTTAACAATAACATATTTTTTTGTCAAGTTTAAGTAGAAATGCGTCAAACCAAATAGAAATGTTAGTAAAATCAATAACATATAGATACTTATATACTACTGGGGGCACACACGTAAATTAAATGAATTACATATTGCAGTTTGGCTATGTTTGTATATAATGGATATCCACCGCAGTTACACCACTACAATATACAAGAATATCTTTCTATGGCATAGCGTCTCTCTTGCTGAACTTGTTATAGCCGTGTGGATGTATTGATAACATGAATACGCGATGTCAAATTAGAGAAAGGATAAGTAGTAAATGCAGAAACGATACAGGATTCAATTTCCGCGAAGTGACTCTCAAGATCTGGCTCAGGACGAATCATTCTTCTATATAAATAATCCTGATGGTGAAAAGAAAAGAATTCTGTTTCACGATTATGATGAGATATACAAGAACCCGGGCCTGTACGAACAGATCTTCTATGAACGACTGAAGTGCCAGTCGCCTACTAAAGTAACAGATATTCTGAAGTCTGCAGTCTCTCAATCTAATGACAACTTTTCAGAGCTCAGGGTGCTGGATCTGGGCGCAGGTAACGGAATTATGGGTGAGAGCCTGAAGAAGCAGGGGGTATCAAGGCTTGTCGGTGTGGACGTAATCCCTGAAGCAGGCGTTGCAGCTGAACGGGATAGACCCGGAACCTACGATGCCTACTATATAACAGATTTCTGTAACCTCAGTGAAGACCAGCATGACGAGTTGTCTTCCTGGTCGTTTGACTGCATGACGACAGTTGCGGCACTAGGTTTTGGAGATATCCCTATAAAGGCTTTTATAGAGGCCTTCAATATAACACAGAGTGAGGGTTGGGTAGCCTTTAATGTAAAAGATACATTTCTTGACAAAAGTGATAAGACTGGTTTTTCAATGGCGATCCGGGAATTGATATTGTCAAAATATCTTGATTTATATCACCTAGACCGCTACCGCCACAGATTTTCGATAGAAGGCGAACCGTTATATTATTTTGCAATTGCAGGACGTAAGAATGCTGATATCCCTCCGGAGTTCCTGGAGTCTATAGGTCTGTAGAATTATAATAAACCCCGTTCAAAATTCCCTATTGTTGAGTCTTTCACTTTCTTTCCACTTTGGATTCCGGATAGCAAGTCACTAATCGTTTCAGGAGTGTAATCCCTATAGCATAAATCTATCCGATAATCCCTGTGCCCAGCCTCAAGAAATGCCTTAATCAGGTGGATAATTGAGAAAGGCCTTTCATTGATGATCACTGTCCTGCACGCCTCATTTATGGCAGTAAACCGGTCACCGTACTCATTTTTCAGGACCATACTTTCAAAACCGCATCGGTCTAGCCCGGGACACGCATTTTTCATATTTGCCCAGACACACGCCTCTGAGGTAAATAGCGGTGTGTCCTGATAGAGGATCAGATCCGTACTATCAGAAAGCAGTGTCTTCAGATTTTCCATTCCGTCCTCAGGAGACAGAGTTTGTCGTTTAAACCCCAATTTACGTAGTGTTACTACAGAAAGCGGATTCAGAGAGTATAATGGATAATCAGCATGCAGACTGACATCTGCATCTCCAAATAAGCCCATGGCCCCCAGATTGGAAATTTGAAACTGCCTGAAACCACTTTTTATCAATGCGTGAACAGACTCTTCAAAATAGTTATATGTCTCAAGCCCACTTCCTATATCCCGCATTATTACAGGTAATGAAAATACTATCTTCTCCTTTTCCTTCAATAATGCTTCAATAATGTCACCGTTTTTCTGCAAGTAAGATATTGTTTTATCTGTTAGTACAATATAAAGTCTGTTTATTTTTTCTGTAAGGACAAAGTCCAGACAATCTAACCTGTCAATCTTCAGAGATAGCCGGACTTCGCTTTCAGGAATATCATGATCTAAGCTTTTTTCTTCGCTTATCAAATTACCGAATGTAACAAATTCCCCCTCTAACCATCTCTTTACATCATCACACTTGAGCGCCCTTTCACTCTGCCATGCTGCTGATAACCCATTAAAATACTCCCGCCTGATATTATTTAACACGCTTAATGGGACAAATAATCCTTCTGATATATCGACACGTATATTTGCCAGCTCAAATGGTGTTTTTCCCAGACGTGAAAAACAACCTTTTATATCTTCCCCATTTGTCATCCGGTTAATACTTTTTTCAATCTTCAGGGGATAGTCCTTGTTAAATATGAATTGCATTACCGTCCCACGTACAGCAATACTATCAGGCTCTATTCTAACTTCCAGGTTTACCGGTACCTTAGCAGATGTGAGTTTTTTGGGAATCTTTTGAGCAAATGCTTCTTTGGTCTTCTGGGAAGAGACTACATAGAGCTTTGCACCACGCTTTATTTTCTGCTCGGAATTGATAACCGCTATATCATCTGCCTCAACACTAAATACCATTTTCCCGTTTACCTTAATAGTCTTTACGTGAAGCAGCGCGGGTTTTGCAGAGACATTTTCAAATACCTGCAATAAATCTCTTATGCCAATACTGGTCTCTGCCTTCACCACTATATGATTCTCATCCGACCTTATTACCTCTCCAGCATAAAGTCCCATATTGGCAGGATAAGACGGATTAACTATATCTGTAGACTTGATCTGGCGGATATCAGAATCATTCTTAACAGACAGATTGTTCTTCCCTGTTATATACGCAGAGGTCGTCTCACGACTAAATACCGTTTTTATGCGTTTGGCAATCTCATCTTGATCTGACAGATCGCCATCAATTGCCTTTCGGTAGGCATCTGTTACAACAGCCACGTATGCAGGCGACTTCATACGTCCCTCGATCTTTAATGAACTAACTCCGGCATCTACTAAAGCACTTATATCGGAAAGCGTAAGCAGATCTTTCATGGAAAAGAGATATCCCCCTTCACCTGACTGGGAATGGTAAGGCTTCCTGCAAGGTTGCGCACATTTACCGCGATTTCCACTTCTGCCACCTATCATGCTGCTAAAGAAGCATAACCCTGAATATGAGTAGCACAAAGCGCCGTGAATAAATGTTTCTATTTCTATTGAAGTGTTTTCTGCAATATTCTTGATTTCAGCAGAGGACAATTCTCTTGCCAGAACAACCCGTTTAAATCCCAACTGTTCCATCTGTTTAACCCCTGCAAGATTGTGGATGGCCATTTGTGTACTGGCGTGAATATTAAATCCTGGGAATTGAGATTGGATCAAATAGAGAAGTCCCAGGTCCTGGATAATTATGGCGTCAGGCTGCATCTCTTCCAGTGCTGTCAGGAGATCTACAGCCCTTTCCAGTTCTAGGGTTTTCACTAACGTGTTGAGGGCGATATATATCTTAACAGACTTACTACCGGCATAGGCAATGGCCTTGCTGGCATCGTCCAGGGAGAAGTTCTGTGCGCTGGCACGGGCGCTGAAATCCTTTAAGCCAAAATAGACAGCATCAGCCCCATTTTCGACAGCGGCAAAGAAACTCTCCAGATTACCAGCCGGCGAGAGTAGCTCCGGCTTCCTGTTTTGAGAATAAGTGATAGACATGAGAATATTTTACAACCTAAATTTTAATGATTTCTGGAAGAGATGATAGATGAAAACCTGAGAGATGATTCTAGGACTTTACTCTGTAAACATCAAGATCATTCTTAATGTCCAGAATGACATTGATTAAATTTTGTTTTACTTTCGTAAAGAAACCATATAAATTGGTTAGATATAAGCATAGAACTTAACAATTCCATGAATCAATAATACTTTTAAACGGGAGAATTAAATTGAAGTTATTTATTATTTCCATCGCAGTTTCTCTGGCTTTGATCGGGTGCGCTAACACGAAGCAGGAAACCATCGTTTCTGAAAATAAACCTGTAGCCAATGAAAAGCAGACTGAAGTTACTATTTTCGAAGGAGAAAAGCATTTCAAAAATATCAAACAACTTACATTCGGCGGAGAGAATGCCGAGGCTTATTTCTCTTACAATGCAGATAAGCTGATATTCCAATCGAAACGAGATGACCTGCAATGCGATGCAATCTTTACCATGGATGTAGATGGCAGCAATGTAAAGATGCTCTCATCTGGCAAAGGCACTACTACCTGTTCTTATATTGCTCCTGACTATAAATCTATAATTTACGCATCCACTCATCTGGGCGGTGAAACATGTCCGCC
>CAXMPV010000055.1:0-9894 GCA_964195175.1 uncultured Thermodesulfobacteriota bacterium
ATTGCCATCGATGTCGTTAAGATAACAACCGTGGCCTGATTCTATGAAAAGAGGGTTACCTCCTACTGCTCCAAACGCCCTTACCGGACTGTTCACACTGCCGGGAATGCTTTCCAAGGCCTTATTGAATGCTTTTTTTGACTTTTCAACAGTTAACATATTACAAAACTCTTCCTGATATATCTAAAAATTCTGAAAATTTGCAAAGAGATTTAATTTATCAATATTGGTTTTTAATGTCAATAATAAACTAAAATTAAAGTAAAATAATGAGAGACTTTTGAGCGTTATGGCAATTACTTACAGAGTTTTTAGGAATGCACGAATACAGAATCCCGTCCAATTATTAGAAATTTCCTGCCATTCTCGCAGTCACTGATTGTAGAATCGGATGCATCAATCGTTGAACCCCTTATATTATATAGACGCGACAAATTAGAAGCCGGATTATCAGGAACAGGCTAATGATGACTTGGGGATCGAGATATGGTAATTTCAGAATGCTGATTACTGAAGAGCTGATATTGAAGCGGCTTCTCGCCCGAATATTTCTGCCATATGTTACTGCATTGTAAATCCTCTGCAATATCAGGGTTTTTGTACCCACATACGTATGTCTCTATTCCGTACTGCTTTGCCAGTAATGATATATGTTTATACTGTTTCTGCCTGAAGCCGAGATTTAGGGCCTTGACCCTGGACTTACTGGCCAACAGCTGCATATCAACATTGTCGCAGAAAGCTTGTGAGACTTTTTCCATAGCTTTTGTGTGCCCCAGATCCTTTCGAATATTCCTGTTTATGATTGGCCTGAGAAACAGATAATTAAGCCCCACCCTTTTTATACCTGATCCACCTAAAACCTTTAATAACGGTTCGAGATTACTGACGGGATCTGTCAATCCGGGTATTAACGGATCGAACCTTATTTCAGGCAGTATCCCTATTTGGGTTAAAGCTCTTATGTTCTTTAATCTGCTACCGGGTGTTGCTGCATGCGGCTCGATCTGTTTTTGAAGTTGCCTGTTTAAAGTCGTTATACCTATATGCGCATTAACGTTATTGCTATGTGATTTAAACAAGGCAATAAATCTGTCCGGGATACGCCCTTTGGTAAGAAAACTTACTCCGATACCTTTCTTCAGCAAAAGAGCCATTAAACTATACGTAGCATCTAAAACCTGTTTTACCGGCTGAAACGCATCACAGGAAGGACTGAAGTATACAACTTCAGGTGTTTTCCTCTTACGGCTCAACTCATTTTCGAGTTTTTCGGCCAGGTTGGTGTATAGTACAATTGTCCCATCTCCCGGATAATTTGAATATCCTCTCGCATAACAATATGAGCAGAGATGAGCACAACCGGCAGTAGGGTTCAGTGTTAGCGTGTGATTCAGACACTTAAGTGTTGATGGGGATAGAACGCTGGATTTTCGCTCTTTAAGAACTATTTTCATATTTCATACGAAATCAGATAGAACTTCAGGCGCAGGACAATCCCGCCATGGCGGATCTGTGAGCTACTTCAGGGTAGTCCTCAGGCGACTGCCCCAGACGTGATCTGGAGAACAGGCAACTGATGCTAATTGCCGAATGTATTGTTACTTGTAGCTATTTATCTCTCTCTTTATTTCCCGGATCTTGATCTTGCCATCGACTAACAACTCTTTTTTAGTTTTTGGCAGTTTTTTCACTTTCGCTTCAACCTTCAGTGCCATACTCCTGTCACCAACCCTCTTTTTCATAACCAGCTTTAAAGGCGCTTTGCCTCTTAAGTATTTCGATCCTTTCTTATCACCGCTCTCGTGTTCTTCAAATCTTCTTTCCACATCAGTAGTGATTCCTGTATACAATCTCCCATTTCTACATCTTATTAAATAGAGAAACCAGTTATTCATTTATTTTTAATCACGAAGATTTACGAAATGATACAGAAGCGGGAAGCAAGAGCCAGGCATTTTGTCTCTTGCTTTAACAATCAAGGCTTGGCTACTTTTTTTCCCTTGCCGCGGTTTGGACGAAAAGACATCTTCTTCTTTTTTTGGTCTTGAGGTGAGTGTTTTTCCTGAAGAGGATCTTTTCCTATCCAGCAGGGGGATATGTCATTCTTAACAATAAGCTCGCGAATATCAGAAAGTTCATGTTTGGTTACAAATGTCAAAGCCTTCCCCCTTCTCCCCATACGTCCGGTACGCCCTGTACGATGTGTATAGAGCTCCCTTCCTCGCGGCATACTCCAGTTGATCACATGCGAAACATGTGAAAAATCAAGCCCCCTGCCTGCAACGTCGCTGGCAAGCAGAAACCGGATCTTCATGTTCTTGAACTGCCTGAATACCGAAGATCGTTTGTCCTGGCTGAGACCCGCATGTATGTATCCGACACTTTCAAACTCTTTCCGCATAGAGTCATGCATCTTATCAACCGTGTGACGGGCATTGCAGAAAATGAGCGCCTGCTTAACATCTTCCTCCTTAAGATACTTGACGAGTGCTTCATGTTTGTCTTTCGGGTGTTGATAGGTAAAATAATGATCAATGCTTTCCGGCGCCTTCCTCTCCGTAATAAGCGAAATATGCCGGGGATCACGCAAACAGTCATGGGCGAGTTTTTTGATATCTTCAGGCATCGTCGCGGAGAAAAGGAGTGTCTGATGTTTACGAATGATACACGATAAGATGAATTCAATATCTTCAAGGAATCCTACCTTGAGAAGCTCATCTGCCTCATCGAGGATAGCACATTTCACATGCTTAAAAGAGACTACCCCGCTATACAGATAATCAAGAAGCCGTCCCGGCGTTGCAACCAGGATATGCACGCCCTGCTTAAGCTTGGCAATGTCTATATCCTTGTCAAACCCTCCATACACGGCAAAGGGAACAACATTGGTTCTTCTCGCAATATGCTGGATCTCAGTAACATACTGTATACATAATTCGCGCGTCGGAACAATTACGAGCCCCTGAATAGCATTAATCTCAGTATCCACTTTTTGAATAAGAGGAATTGCACAGGCCGCTGTCTTTCCCGATCCTGTCTCAGCAAGAGCACAAAGATCATGCCCCTCTGCAATGATCGGATAAGCCGCCTCCTGAACAGGCGTCATTTCATCAAATCCCATCTTTTCAAGCGAAGCTAGAATGTCTGAAGAAATGTCAAGTTCACTGAATTTCATAAATTTTTTATCTTTCTTTAAAAAGTTTTAAGACGGTAATCAGGAATATTTCCTTGATATATACGAATAAAGGGGAAGTATTCCTGATTATTCTCTATCTTTTATCATAATTGCAGGCAATTTATAGCGTGAGTGGTGGTGGTAATGAATGAATACAGGATATGCGTTGACTCTCTACTACTAATACTTGAAAACTCAAAACCGCATACGAATAACAACAAATATCATATCTCAAGGCCGCATGGTACCTTAAAATGGATATAATTACCACCTAAATGTTTAAGCCAGTTGAATTAAATGCCGATTACATAACATTTTACTGAATACGGTGTCTTTGGCCCATCCACCTTTTACCCTGTCCAAATCCTCTTTTTCTTTGTGCCTTAGTAGCTTTGTCGCAAAACCTTAATGCTTAAAATGTACAAATACCCTTCCAAAGTTCTTACTGTCCTTGTTAATACGGTGATATCTCTTTTTTATGTCAGGGCGTTCCAGGAAACGCAGAACGGCCTTCTTTAGCTGACCGCTTCCTTTTCCGGGAATGATTTCCACGAGAGCAATCCTCTTTTCAGCTGCTTCATCTATAATCCGATTGAGCTCTTTCTCAATCATTTTTCCATTTTTACATATTTCATGTAAATCCAGTTTTAGTTTAGCCATAAGATATTTCAAAAACTTTAACGACAGAGCGGCTTTTTTGCATCGCAAAAAGCCTGGCAACCAACAATCCTGTATCCTGTGTTATTAAATCGCAAATCTAAAATCATAATTCCCTGCCTTTTACACCTGGCATCTACAATCATGTTTCAACCTTCTGTTAAGTGCCCCAACCGCTCCTTAAGCATCTCCTTCATGTAGCAGTTTATGTCCCACTGGTCAGCAATGGGTTTTCCTGTGGAAGGCATGGTGACCATATATTCAGGAGGGCCAAACTCAGAACAGATAGGCAGGAATTCAGAGTTATTATTTTTATGATGCTCCGCTATCTTTCCCCACCACCTTACATGTGCCTCTACCGCCCCTTCCCAATTAGACGCTCTTGGATCAGTAATCTGGGGAGAAGTTGCGCTGCCCACTCTGGCGTGAATATAATCTGACCGTTCAATAACGCGGTTGACAGAATCCTGCTGGTCCTGAAGCAGGGAGTTGTGCACGCAACACCAGTGTGCAAAATCAGCGGTAAATCTTATTTCCGGCAAAGCATCAATAATGTCCATTGTGGATGTTGTACAAAAAGTAGCCCTGGCACGATGAGTCTCATGCAGGACCTTTATCCCAAGTTCACTGGCAAGCCTCTGAGCAATTGAGATCACTCTTATATTTTCCGCCAGAGGCCAATAGTCCTTACCACAGTGGACGTTCACTAATAATGTATTCAACCCCAGGACGCTGTTCAGCTCTTTTTCCAGAAAATCTATCTGCTCATCAACTGTTGACCCTTCAGCCCTGACCTGAACAACCAGATCCAATCCAATCTCTTTTAGCAAAGCATCAATATTCTTTATTTCTTCCCTGTTGCTGGGGAGCGACATTTCAACCCCGTCAAATCCTGCACCCTTGATCAGGTTGAAGCTCTCTTCCAGTGTTGGCTGATTCATACCCCACATTGTACAAAGGTATTTTATTTTCATTCCAAGCCCTTATACCAAATTGTTAGACGCTGCAATTACGATTTTAGCACATGCCATTGCATCCGATAATGCTTCATGATGATTTAAAGGAATATCTAAATATCGGCAGACATCCGGTAATTTGGTTGGATAAAGTTTCCACTCCTTCCTGGCCAATGCCACCGTGCATTCAAACGGAATCGATGGTGGTTCAATATCTGCTTTTTTGCAACAGGCGTTTAAGACAGAGCGGTCAAAGGAAGCGCTATGCGCAGCAATAAAGCCCGCACCATTTAACATATTTTTCAGCGATGGCCACAATTCCTGGAAATCCGGTTCTGATGCTACCATATCCCATGTGATATTGTGTATGTAAGTAAATTCAAAATACCTTCTTGGAGGTTTAATAAGTCGATATTCCGTTTTAACAATTTCTCCTGACTCTACCCGAACCATGGCAAGAGCACAGGCACTGTCTCTGTAACGATCAGCAGTTTCAAAATCGATGGCAACAAAAACATTATTCATTATTTTTTTCCAGTATCGAGCATTAAATTACAAATCATCACACAAAGAGAAAAACTACTATCTTTCGTTTTATTTTTTTAAATTTTGTTTTCTTAGTGATCTTTGTGTCTCTGCGTGATTACTTCTTTTTTCTTGTTGAAGTATTATGTGATATGGTTTTCCGGGCAGTTAACAAATGACGGTAAGTTTCTACGGTTTCTCTTTTACTTCAATTAAGTTGCCGGAAAAGTCTTTGAGAAAGTAGACGGTCTTGTCCTTATGCTTTCCGATTATTACTTCAGCGTCAAACTGTTTTGCCTTTTCTGTAATCTCTGAAAGGCTATCCACCATGACAGCGAAATGTGTGAAATTAGGATTTTCAGGTTGAAAATCCGATATGAACACCTCGATCTTTATCCCCTCGTTTTCAACGACAAGGACTTTGATCTCTTTGGAGACAGAAAATAGTTGCTCAGAAAGCTCCAGAGGCAAAAGAATCTCCCTGGTCTTTTCAAGACCCAGAAAGTCCACATAAAACTTCAGCACCTGCTCTTCGTTCTTGTTAATTATACCAACGTGATTTAATTGCATGGAATATTCTAACTATTAGCAGTTCGATATGCAAGCCCAAGATTGCAGGACAAAACAGCAAAGCCAAGTAGATGTAATTTTTTGTGCTCCACATAGATTAGTGCATTCTAAAGCAAAGATTGTTCACCGCCAAGACGCAAAGATCACAAAGAAAAGATGAAAGAAAAACTAAAAGATTACTTAACCACAAACAAATGCAGAAAAAGGAACAGACATTAGACTCGAATTTCACGGATTGACAGAGAAGACAGAGAAGAGGTATTGTAATTTTAGATTTACGAATTACGATTGAGGAATTGAGGAGTTAGAAATAAGAAAAAAAGGAATAGTGCAATAGGAGGGGAAAGGGAGACTTCCTTTCTTTTGGATTCTACCGTTCAGTTAAAACCTAAATTGAGCGTTTTGCAGCGGTATCCTTTTGGTTGCTTAACTTACAGAAAATCCGCAGGTGTTCATAGGATTATGATAAACGCAGGCTAAAGCCTACGGCTACCATAATATAGAAAATAAAATCGCTCAATTCAATTAAAAGTTGATTTGTGGGTGTTGTACATGGGTTTGCACCTCCGTTCAGCCCATCAAACAATGACCTATTTTCTCTTCTTTGTGAGGTAAATTTCACGTGAATTTAGACTCTCTTTAGTCGTTTTAGCACTTTCGGTATTCTTAGGATGTCCATTTCCGCCTTCAGCAGTATCCTGTTCAGTTTGATACTCTTCCGGAATTTCATAAATTATATTTTCGGGATTCCCGCTTTCGACGTATTTCCTAACTACAGACATTTTTACCTTTGTGTTTAACGTCTCGGCCCAATCCCTTAAATCGTTGGATATAGAATCTATTGGCATCCCAATAATAGGAGACTTACCAAAAACCTCTCTCAATACATCACGAATTTCATTCAGAAAAACACCCTCATCCTCTTTCCCATAACCTTCATCATTAAACTTTTTCATTATGTTACTGTCCTCACGCAATTGCTGTATGATGAGTTCAATGATCAGTTGTTTTGTGGTTGATTTATCAGCAGCAACAAGTTGTTTTACTACTTGTGGGACAATATGACTCCAAACGTTATGCTTGGCAAGTGTAGCATTTACAATAAACCATTGCCGGCTTGCAATATCAATTGCAAATCCATCGGTAAACGCTTCAAAACCATCTTTATCTGAAATTAATTCTCTCGATAGACAAAAAGAACTCGGTGCAAAGAAGTAATCAGCATTTTCTATAACCAACTTTTTCAATTCATCTTCAGAAGTAAATGGAGATTTGACAAACTTGCTCTTTCCGGATATTAACATTTATATACCTTTTTCTTATAATAAACAAGCTCGGGAGCAGAGCGATCTCTCCCAGGCGTTACACAAATTTAATCATACGCTCTTCATTGATTTGATACAGTTATAACTATCTCTACTACTTTACACATTGGATTAATCGCAAAAGGCATTCCATTGTCATGCCAAAATATATTACAGAACGGATATTGTTATAAAGAGTGGGACACACATACGTAAAGATTTGAATTTTTGGCAAGAAGCAAATTGATTTATGGTAAAAAGGAGCAATGTTTCTCTTTTTGTAACACTATCCGAAAAAAGATGTTTCTTTTTATTACACTATCCGGAAAAAAAAAGAAGCGAGATTCGCCGCTCCCCGGACAAAAAACGCCGAGGACAAGAAGACGTGAAGTGCGCAGAGAAAAGCAAAAAGGGAAGAAACAAAATTCACCGTGAAGGCACAAGGGGCCTTGACGAATAATTACTTATTTTCCTGACTCATAGAATCAGAAGGTTTACTCGAAAAGTGGAACGTTGATTCAAATATTATCGAAAACAATGCAAGTGCAATTATCCCAACAATGTGCCAGCCATTGAAAATGAGATTTATTCCTGAAGCTATTATTCCGATCATACTTGCAATTTTTACTTTCCGTTTCATTATTTTCCTCAGATACTTTTGCCTACTGACAAGTAATTATTAAAAGAGCTGGTTTGTTTTGCAAGGCATAAAGACACGAATTTCACGGATTAACACGGAAGCCAAAGGTAAGAGAAAAAAGAAAAATTTAGTCAAAGAGCTCTGAATGCGTTCCGGTTCTTTCAAATATTATCTCTTCTTCTGTTGTTTTATAAATCAAGAGCCAATCTGCCTCGACATGACACTCTCGTCTGCCTTTATAATAACCAATCAGCCTGTGATCTCTATACCTGGTATCAAGAGTAATCTCACCTACAAGATTACTCATTATGTTTTTGATCTTTTTTGATGACTTTCCGTGCTTTTGCATTTTCTTCAAGTCTTTTGCAAATTGCCTTGTGTATATTGGCTTTAACATTAGATTCCCAATTTGCTGAACATCTCTTCGGTATCCTCACAGCGTACCAGGTTCTTGCCAGCGTCTGTATCCTTTAAAACCTTTCCAGTTACTTTATTTGGTACAACTACGTTAAAGGGTAAGCCATTTCTCAATTTGACCTGTTTATAAAAAAGGTTGATTGCCTCAGTCGTAGATAATCCTAATTCTCCAAAAAGACTTTCAACATCCTTCTTCAATGAAGGATTAATTCGTGCTCTTACTGTAGCAGTTTTAGTCTTACTCATTATTCTATTCTCCTTTGTTATCAATAAAGTTTTTATTTTAACATAGCCCATTTGTGCTACAATTGCAATATAAAACATCTAAAAAATAACTACGGAAAAACACAGATTAACACTGAAGATAGCAAATTGTAATGATGGAAACGGGTAATTTACCTTTGATTCTAATGTATTACAGGGTTACAATATTTCACCTGTAAAAAACCAGTTTTACATTCAATTCATACATCCGGGTTAATAGGAAAAATAGCATGATTTGCAATAGTAATATTTCCGGGGCAATGACCATCCAGCTTGAAGAAGTATTTAATCAATTGCCTCAAATCCCACCAATGCCTGAGTTTATTAAAGGCACTCGGAGGGCTCCCACAAGAGAATTTACTTTATCCCAAAAAGAAACCGAACTCGCCTTAAAAAACGCGCTTCGTTATATCCCTGAAAAATGGCACACAGAACAGGCACCAGAATTTCTGGATGAACTGCTCACCACCGGCAGGATTTATGGATATCGGTTCAGACCGGGAGGGAATATAACCGCAAAACCTGTCGATCAATACAACGGCAACTGTATAGAAGGAAAAGCCTTTCAGGTAATGATCGATAACAATCTTGATTTTGATATCGCGCTTTATCCTTACGAACTGGTTACCCATGGTGAGACCGGACAGGTGTGTCAGAACTGGATGCAGTACCGGCTTATCAAGCGATATCTGGAAAATTTGACACGTCATCAGACACTGGTTGTTGAATCCGGCCATCCAGTCGGTTTGTTCGAATCCGCTCCTACGTCTCCACGGGTAATAATTACCAACTCCCTCATGGTGGGATGCTTTGACGATCAGGAAAACTGGCACAGGGCGGCGGCGCTTGGCGTCGCGAATTACGGCCAGATGACAGCGGGCGGATGGATGTATATCGGACCGCAGGGTATTGTGCACGGAACATACAGTACCATTCTGAATGCAGGCAGGCTGAAACTTAACATTGCTGAAGATAAGGATTTAAGAGGGTATCTGTTCGTATCTTCCGGCCTTGGCGGAATGAGCGGTGCACAGGGCAAAGCAGTAGAGATTGCAAATGGTGTCGGCATCATCGCGGAGGTTGATTATTCAAGAATTCAGACAAGACACGAACAGGGCTGGATTGGCAGAATCGTCGATGAACCGGCTGAAGCATTCAATCTGGCAAAAGAATACCAGCGGAAAAAAGAAACACTGACCATTGCGTTTTACGGAAACATTGTAGACCTGCTGGAATATGCGGTGGATAAAAATATCAGGATAGATCTTTTATCCGACCAGACCTCCTGTCACGCAGCTTACGAGGGAGGATATTGTCCCCAGGGTTTGACCTTCGAGGAGCGCACAGAACTATTAAAGACCGATCACGCAAAATTCAAAGAAC
>CAXMPV010000056.1:0-9546 GCA_964195175.1 uncultured Thermodesulfobacteriota bacterium
TCGCCAGACTGGGCGGCAGAGAGGATTTCACTCCTGAATCTCTGGGATGTTGTATTGAGATTATGCGGATTAGGCAGGGAAGCGCCGAGAACGTATACCAAAGAGTTCTTTTATCCAAAACAGGGTATAGGTCAGATATTTGAATTTATCGCCAGGGAAATAAAGGGGAATGGGGGTGTCATAATCCTTAATGCAAGATTCAAAAGGCTTTTGCTGGAGAACGACAGGGTAAAAGGTGTCATTTATGAACTTAATGGAAGGGATGAAGTCGTTAACTGTGACGGGGTTATTTCAACTATACCGATAACGGATTTGTTATATAAATCGGATAGGGAAGGAGGACAGGATGTAAGTACAGCGATCAGGTCACTCAGATACCGTAGCCTTAGATTCCTTAACATCCTGATTGATAAACCTGAGGTAGGTCGCAACACGTGGACATATATACCGGATGGAAAGTATATCATGACGCGTATACAGGAACCCAAAAAAAGAAGCCCTTACAATGCCCCTGATGGCAAGACTTCTTTAATGCTGGAGATCCCCTGTTCTTATAATGATGAGATATGGAACATGCAGGATGATTTATTGTTTAACAGGGGTATTGACGATCTCTTTAAATTAGGTATTGATGTTAAAGATAGAGTAATTGAATACTTCTATACAGCAGAGAGGCATGCATACCCAATATATCATCTGGGTTATAAATACCATCTTAATAATTTAATGTCATGGATAGGTCGCATCGAAAATATACACACTTGCGGGAGAAACGGACTCTTTAGATATATCTTTATGGACAGAGCTATGGAGATGGGTTTTGAAGCGGCAATGGTAATACAAAACGAAAGAAACAAAGTTGAAAAATGTTTAAAACTTACAGAAAAGTAAAGGATTCACAGCGTAATACCATAATACTATTGGCTGTTCTTGTGGTTATAAGCATGGTCACTAGATTATTGTTTATGGGCAGACATCTGGAAGGGTGGGATAGTATTGATTTTGCTCTGGGTCTCCATGATTATGATATTGCATATTATCAGCCGCATTTTCCGGGTTATCCGGTGTATATGTTCTTCTGCTGGCTGGTACATCTCTTTACCGATAATGATGTGCTTGCGTTAACGGTACCGGGGGTAGTATTTGGCAGCATTACTTTAGTGCCGTTGTTTTATCTGGCAAGAATTATGTTTACTGAAAAGGTTGCGTGGCTTGCGGTTTTCCTATTCATTGTCAATCCATTATGCTGGCTTCAATCGGAGAAGGCTCTTTCGGATGCGGTTGGTCTCTTCTTTTTAATATTGTCAGCTCAGTTACTATTTTATGCGTCTACTCCCAGGGTGAATGCGTTACGATATCTGATCTCAGGTAGTATGATGCTGGGTATATGTCTGGGTGTACGGCTCAGTTATTTTCCGTTTGTTATTCTGTGGCTTTACACATTGTATGTTTCATCAAAATTTGACTCAGAGAAGAAGATGATAGGTTATGGGGTATTTGCCTTCATTATTGGAATATGTGTCTGGTTGGTTCCTCTTTCATGTTGTACCGGACTGAAGCCACTCATGGTAAACGGGTTCAGCTTTACGTTCGGACATTTTAGTGACTGGGGAGGTTCGGTAGCAACTTCACAGAATATTCTTTCAAGGTTCCATGATTTTGTGTGGTGTCTCTTTTGTAACGGGCTTGGTTTCTGGTGTTATGATACGACAGTGATTCGTATTATACCATCCATAATAATGGGGATCGGCATCATATTTTACTTTAGATATTTAAAATACTCTGGGTTTGATTACAATACAAAGTTCATTACATTTTATATATTTCCGTATTTTCTGTGGGTACTCTTCGGTCAGAACCTGGAAAAGCCTCGTCATATCTTGCCTTTGATTCCGGTGATCATAATCTGTATATCTGCTGGTCTTGTACGGTTCAGATCTTTTCTATGCAGTTTCTCAGATTCAACTATATTCAGGAATAGATCTTTCTCTCTTTACAATTTATTTATTGGTATTTTGATTGTGAGTATGAGTATCATATCCATAAAGCTGGTATATACCCATAAAAATGAATCTGTAGCTCAGATACAGCTACTTGATTATGTGGGAGGTAATTATGACGGCAAATCTACCCGTGTTTATTGCTGGGAGACGAAGAGGCTCTTTGAATATTATGCCCCTTTGTGGGATACAAGAAGGGCCAGGGATATTGATGATTTACAGTATGACTTAGGGGCTTCTCTGGTTGCACCGGAAGTTATATTATCAACTTCTAAAGTTGATGGAATTAATTCTGTAACAAACAATGCAAAGGTAGTGGTTGAATTTAAGAACAACCGCTATATTAATAATCCATATCACGAACTGACTCTTTACGATTTAAGCTACTCCAATGAGTAACAGACACCAGAACAAAAGTTGGTTTTCAATCTTTCATCCGGAAAAATTCCACTTGATGCTGTACTACTCCATTACGAGTTTTATCGTTATCGGAATCGTAAGCTTTGTGGTAGGTGAGGTCTTCTCAAGGATTGAAAAAAGTGATTTGATTGAGAGAAGTGAGAAATATGCAGGGTACATTGTTAATCACATTAATCTTGAGATGTACGAGGAATTCTTCACTCCGGCAATGAGTAAGCATGGGTATGTTGACCTTGACAATAATCGGGATCAGTTTAGCAGCCTTGACAAGGTGATAAAAGAGAACATATATGGCTTTAACTTAAATAAGATATACCTATTTGATATGTACGGTCAGATTATATACAGTAATATTTCTGAGCATGTAGGTTATGTGCTTGAACGGGGAGAAAATTTACAGTTGGATTCTGCTTTAAACGGGGCGCCTGCTTCCGCACTTCAGGAAACGGGAACGAAGGATTCAAAAGGTGTGCTTGTGGATGAGTCCATGTTGGAGAGTTACTATCCTGTATACGAATATAACGGCGGAGTGGTTAATAGAGAGAAACAGACAGGGGTCATGGAAATATACCAGAATATGAAGGAACTGGACATTCAGATAGCAGGAGCACACAAAAAGGCAGTAATAATTACCGGTTCTAGTATGGGGCTGCTGTTTCTTATACTGCTTCTGATTATTAAGAAGGCGTCCAATGTGATTCGGTTAAAGACTGATCAGCTTGTTGAGGCCAGGGATAACCTGGAGGAAAATGTAGTTGAGAGGACACAGGAGATTAAACAGACTTATGAAAGGCTGCAGGAGACACAAAAGCGTTTGAGCAGGTCTGAAAAGCTGGCCGGAATAGGGACTCTGGCTGCAGGCGTTGCGCATGAGATAAACAATCCTCTTGCTTCCGTTGCAAGTTGTGCTGAGGGCCTTATGAACCGGCTGGATAGTGTAGATTTTAAGTCAAAGGACGATGAAGAGGTTTTTCCTGATTATCTAAAGACTATTTATGATGAAACCTATAGATGTAAGGCCATAATTTCCAAGTTACTGGACTTTTCAAGAAGGCAGGTGCCGGTATTTGGTGAGGTGGACACGAATGTCCTGGTAGCCAATGTCGTTAAGCTGATAGGACGACAAAAAGAGTTGAAAAAGTTGAGTATTGAACTAAATTATAGTCCCGTATCAGTTACAATCTATGGAGACGTCAATCAACTTCAGCAGGTCTTTCTGAATATGATTTTGAACGCGATTGATGCAACAGCAGACGGCGGTAAAATTAAGATAACTACAACAGGGGTTGATAACTACGCTCAAATTGTTTTCGAGGACACCGGTTGCGGTATTGTTCCTGAGAATTTAGATAAAATTTTTGAACCTTTTTTTACTACCAAATCACCGGGGAAAGGTACTGGACTGGGGTTATCCATCTGTTACGGTATCATAGAAGAGCATAAAGGGAAGATTTCAGTAAATAGCAATGGAATAGGGAAGGGTACTGCATTTACAATCTCTCTGCCAATATATGAAAAAACATAATGTGCATAGCTACTTTAGACACTTTTAGCTTTTTCTCGAACCTTTAATTCTGCATGTGTCCTTTTTCATATTTATTCAGAAAATCTTTGTAGTTTGAGAAAGAGAGATGGAAGGTCCTGTTCATCAAAGATTTTCTGACATGAACCATGCTATCTTCAGCTAAATTATCTGATAGGAGCAGTTTAAGTTCATCAACGGTTGCAATATCCGCATCGGTATCCTTTATCGATTCTATATGCTGTAATATAGACCGAATAAATAGGTGAAGAACTTCTTTTTCATCAATCATATGTATCCTCGTATAAGTATATATCGAACTCTCTGTTCCATGATTATCGGTGCCTTGGACATATTCTTTAGAAAAAACATATTTAGCCACAGCCGGCATGATGATAGCTTAAAGCGCGTTAGCGACTAATGTGTGAATATTGTGTATAAAATCGTTGAAGATATAGAAGATCGTGATATATAATGCTTGGACTGCGATAATGTAGTAAAAAGCATGAAGTGCATAACGTTCGAAGTGAACTAAAGTTACGATAGAATGTGATGCTGAGGTTGAAGTATCTAAAAGTTAAAAATGGAATGTCGGTTTTCTACTAAATTCCAAGCTGTAAAATACTCTTATTATGAAAAAAATTAAGCTTCTTTTCGTGGATGATGACAAGACCTTCAGTAAGGTTATGAAGAAGGAATTGACCCGCATGGGGTACTCTGTAGTTTGTGCTGATTGTGGTGAGAAGGCTATTGATACATTAAGGAAGCGTAGCTTTGAGCTAATAATACTTGATATTAAGATGCCGGGTATTGGCGGCCTTAATACATTGAAGAGTGTGAAAGAGATTGATCCTGAAGTTGAGATAATAATGCTGACCGGCAGAGCTACCATTGAGAGCGCTGTTGAGTCAATGAAGATGGGCGCGTATGATTATATTACAAAACCGTGCAGGCTTAGCGAATTAGATATGCTCTTGAAGAAGGCTTATGAGAAGAGACAGATTTCTAAAGAAAATATTTCATTGAAAAGGCTGGCGACCAGTAAGGATCGTGATAAGGTAATGATAAGCCAGAGTGACAAGATGAAGCCGGTTTTCAAACTTATAAACAAGGTTGCCGTAACAGACTCTACCGTACTTATTCAGGGTGAGAGTGGTACTGGAAAAGAACTTGTTGCCAGAGATATCCACCAGAAAAGCAAACGCAACAAATACCAATTTGTTGCTGTCAACTGCGCTGCCCTTCATGATACACTTCTTGAGAGCGAACTGTTCGGTCATGTCAAGGGTGCATTCACGGGAGCTCATGAGACACGACAGGGACTGTTCGAGGTTGCGGACAGAGGGACTTTGTTCCTTGATGAGATTGGTGAATTGCCAACAAATATTCAGGCAAAATTACTGAGGGTGCTGGAATCCGGAGAAATTCGCCGGTTGGGAGACAGCAAGGTAATCTTTGTTGATACCAGGATTATAACAGCTACAAACCAGGATCTTGCTTCTATGGTAAAGAAAGGCTCTTTTCGAGAAGACCTGTTTTTCAGAATTAATATAGTTCGCATATCTCTGCCACCATTGAGAGACAGGCGTGATGATATTCCGTTGCTTGCACAGCACTTCCTTAAGACACATAAAAATAATATGACGGAAAAGAAGTTTTGTCCTGATGCGCTTGAGTGTATGAATAGGTATTCATGGCCCGGTAATATAAGAGAACTTGAAAACTTTGTAGAAAATATGATTGTTGTTGTTGAGGAGGAAAAGATAGGCGTTTGTAACCTACCTGATGAGATCAGAGGATATGTGGTTAATGATTACGTTCTTGATGCTGATGCCTCCCTCTCTGAACTTGAGAAGCAGCATATAATTAATACTCTCTCAAAGATGAATGGAAATAAAACACGCGTGGCTGATACTCTTGGCATATCGATAAAGACTCTGTACAATAAGTTGAAAGCTTACAACATTCCTTACGATTTAAGATAATGAAGTGTAAAAGAGCGGATATCATATGCGAACAGATAGATTGGATTTTATAGGTAATCAATCTGGTATCCTTTTAATTATTACCTGATAGGAGATAATATTATGTCAGATTATTTTGATTGTCCTAATTGTGGGGCAGAGGTACCGATAAAAGCAAAATCATGTCCTGATTGTGGTTCAGACGAGAATACAGGATGGTCAGAGGATACTATGTATGACGGACTGGATCTTCCTGCGCACGATGAATCAGGTACACAGGCAAAGTCATCTATGCTTCAAAGTAAATTTTTGTATTACGTTGTAGCAATTCTGACAATTGTGGCCTTTGTATTGTTTTACATATTGTAGCGAATACCATGAGGCGTCAACAGTATAAGAATCTGTCAATCTAAGTAAAAACAAGTTGAAGAAATCTAAAGTAAATCCTGCCGATAATAGTATTGCATTTTTCATCTCTCCTCACGGGTATGGCCATGCCGCACGGGCGTGCGCCGTAATGGCTGCCATGCGTGAACTTAATTTCTCGATAAGATTTGAGATATTTACAACAATCCCTCAATGGTTTTTTGAACAATCAATTCCAGGAGCTTTCACGTATCACAGTTTGTTGACGGATATTGGTATTGTTCAGGAGTCACCTTTACGTGAAGATTTACCGGAGACTCTTCGCAGACTTGAGAAGCTCCTTCCTTATGATCAGTCTCAAATTACGAGTTTATCAAAGGAGATAAACAACTTAAGATGCAGGTTAATCATATGTGATATCTCTCCAATGGGAATTGCGGTGGCACAGAAAGCCGGTATCCCTTCAGTATTGGTTGAAAACTTTACCTGGGACTGGGTATATGACAATTATGTAAGTACAGATTTTCCGGCAGCTATGTTTATTGATTATCTAAGGAAGATTTATAATTGTGCGGATTATCGTATTCAAGCAGAACCTGTTTGTTCTTATCAGGACGCTGACCTTTGCACGGTGCCGATCAGCCGGACGGTAAGGACTACTTCTATGCAAGTCAGACAGAGAATGGGAATACCTGGTGGAGTAAAGATAGTGTTGATTACGATGGGTGGGATACCAGAAAGATATATGTTCTTAGATAGTCTGACACACCAGAGTGACACCTACTTTATTATACCCGGGGGTAGCCAAACAGTGCAACTTGTTGATAATTTAGTATTATTGCCCCGGCACTCTGATTTTTTTCACCCTGATCTTATCAATGCTTGTGATGCCGTGGTTGGGAAGCTGGGTTATAGCACACTTGCTGAGATTTACCATGCCGGCGTTCCTTACGGATATATTCCGCGCTCTACTTTTAAGGAATCAGAGATCCTTGAGATATTTGTAAAAAAGGAGATGAACGGCCGGGCCATTTCCGAGTTACAATTTCAAGAGGGGAGTTGGGTCTCTTTTCTTCCTGAAATTCTGGCTTTGCCAGAGATAAAACTAAGCAACACAAATGGGGCTGAAGAGGCAGCACAGTTCATTTGCAAAGAGCTCAGTATTAAACCTTAGGCGCTGTTTAGAAATAAATAACATAACTTTTGTGATAGCATTCATAAACACCAGTGCGTATAATAATTAGACAGTAGGCTAGCTTTTATATTAAAAACTGTGCTGACTCTATGGCAATATTTAAAATCCCTTACCATCTAACTGTTCAATGTATAAGCAGATAGATGGTTAATTAAAAGTAATTTGATTTGAATACTTCAGACTGGTTTTTGGCACATAAATAGTGTAATTAAAGGCATTACGTTAAAAATCATTATAAAATTTATTTTTGATTTGAGTTTGGTACTCTTAAAAACGTTGTGTCAATTATTGAAAAGCTGTAACCTAAATAGCCATGGATGATATAAAAAAAACAGGTTTGCAATTTGAGATCCTTGATTACTCTCCAATTGGTAAATTTGTACTCAGGAAGGATTTTGTAGTTATCTTCTGGAACAAATGCATGGAGAATTGGTCTGGTATCTCTAAGGATCAAATTGTGGGAACAGATCTGACTACCCATTTTCCACACCTTCAAAGTGACAAGTATACGGACTGTATAAGAAAAATATTCCGTTCAAGCCAGCCTATAGTATTTCCATCTCAGTTTAACGAGTATTTTATACCATCGCCTCTGCCGGGAGGGAAATTTCGTATTCAAAACACATTTATTACCCGCATTCCTGCACCGGAAGAGGGAGAGTATTATGCATTTTTTGCAATACAGGACGAGACAAATATTTCGGCAACTCTTGCAAGTAATAAAAGTGCTCTGGACCAGCTTAAAGAGGAAATAGTAGTACGTAAACAGATAGAAGAACAGTTAGTACAACTCGCGCGTTATGACAGTGTAACCGGGCTGGCCAATCGAACAGTTTTACGGGAAGGCCTGTTAAGAGCTCTGGCTAAGACACGACGTAATCACAAAACATTTGCTTTGATATTTCTGGATCTGGATCATTTTAAAGATATCAATGATACTCTGGGGCACGATGTAGGTGATTTATTACTGAAAAGTGTTGCTGACCGGTTAAAGGGTCGTGTGCGTGAGAATGATCTTGTTGTTCGTATGGGTGGGGATGAATTTGCTATACTTGTTGATGATTGTACTCCTGACGGTGCTGCATATGTTGCGCAGGGTATACTTGAAATTCTTACTCCATTTCATAAATTAGCCAATAACGAAGTATTTGTAAGCTCCAGTGTTGGGATTGCAATGTGTCCGGATGCAGGGGAGGATCCTGAAAGTATCTGTAAGTCTGCTGATACTGCAATGTACCTCGCAAAGGCAACGGGAAGGAATAACTATCAATTTTATTCACAGGAATTGCACGAACAGACAGTCAAGCGTATACATCTTGAAAATGATCTTCGACGTGCCCTTGACCAAAATGAGTTAACTCTTTTCTACCAGCCTAAGGTAGATATGGGTGGCAGGGTTATTGGGGTGGAAGCCTTGATTCGCTGGCAGCACAGTACATTGGGGCTGATAAGTCCGGGTAAGTTTATTCCCATGGCAGAAAAGACAGGTATGATTTCTCCGATCAGTGAATGGGTATTACATACTGCGTGCTTGCAAATTCGTGAATGGGAGAAGAGTAACTACTTGTCAAAGGATGCAACTCTTGCCGTAAATGTTTCTCTCAAACAGTTGAAACAGGACTCTTTCTGGGATACGATACAAGATACTCTATCTGTAACAGGGCTGGATCCTCGTTATTTAGAACTGGAATTGACCGAGAGTGCTATTATGGATCATCCTGAAACCACGCTTGCCTTACTTGAAAAAATACATAAGTTGGGTGCACGTATTGCCATAGATGAGTCTTACTCCTCCTTGAATTATCTGAAGAATTTGCCGATTGATGTCATAAAAATTGACATGTCCTTTATACACGGTATAGGTGAAGACCGTTATGACGAAGAGATTATTAAGGTTATAATTTCACTAGCCACAAGCCTGGGCCTACAGTCAGTAGCCAAGGGTGTAGAAACAAAAGAGCAGTTTACTTTCCTGCATGAGAATAAGTGTGATTGTCTGCAGGGCTTTTATTTCTGTCGTCCGCTGTCCGCAGAAGTTGCTACACAATTTTTGAAGGAAATAGCATCTGAAGAGAAGTA
>CAXMPV010000056.1:9556-9875 GCA_964195175.1 uncultured Thermodesulfobacteriota bacterium
CATCGCCAGATTTGTAATACCTACTAAAAGTAGAGATCTCTTTTGCCGCGGGAGAGAGCCTTTATTTTACCAGATGTCATCTGTCTTACTTCCGCGTCAGGAATCTTACTAATCTCGGAGGAGATGAGAGCCTTTGTCTTTCTGGCAAGTTCCGGATTATAATCCAGAAGATACTCTTCAAATGTA
Source organism: uncultured Thermodesulfobacteriota bacterium (assembly GCA_964195175.1). Taxonomy (GTDB): domain Bacteria; phylum Planctomycetota; class Brocadiia; order Brocadiales; family Scalinduaceae; genus Scalindua. Next base: position 9,743 of record CAXMPV010000056.1, read on the forward strand.
AGAAGCGCATTTGGCTGGCAAAAGTTCTTAATATCACCGGGCTTGGCCAGATCCATGAAATCTTCACCCGTCCTGCCTGTACGATAGCATGAGGTGCAAAAACTTGGAACAAATCCTCTGTCCGTTATCTCTT
>CAXMPV010000057.1:0-276 GCA_964195175.1 uncultured Thermodesulfobacteriota bacterium
CAAGTGCAAACCCAAAAGTGGAATCTGCTGAAAAAGCCGACGACAGTAAAGTTTCAATCGCCGATGTCCAGCTGGACGATGGCAAGATGCCAAAGATTGGTTATTTTTGTACTTATACGCCTGTTGAAATTATAAGAGCGGCAGGATATCATCCCGTAAGGATAAAAGGCATAAATGATGAAAATGGAGCAGCCGGTGAATCACTTCTCTGCAGTAATATATGTTCGTATATAAAAACCCTTACCGATAAAAAAGTAGCGGGAGACTTGGAACATC
>CAXMPV010000057.1:286-9831 GCA_964195175.1 uncultured Thermodesulfobacteriota bacterium
ATCTTGAAGGAATTGTGTTTACTAATTCCTGTGATGGTATGAGAAGACTCTACGACGCGTGGATAAGAATAGATAATGGGAAAAAATTTAATTATTTTCTCGATATTCCAAAAAATAGTGACGATGCATCCGTACAATATTTTGCTGATGAAATTCAAACATTCAAAGAAAGATTGGAGAATCACTTTAAGCTTAAAATACAGAATGAAGACATCAATCGAACTATCTCTTTGTACAATGGAATGAGAGATAATGTTACGGAATTCTTACAAAAGCAATGGAACGGTTACGTTGGGTATTCAGGTTATGAAATCTACACATTAGTGATGAAGGGCATAAATGCAGTACCTGAAAAATTCCAGGATTATGTTTCATCCCTCACCTCTCTCATGAAGAAAATAGGTGATGTTCCTGAAAAAGATACGGTACCAAAGCTCTTTATCTGGGGAAGCATAATGGAAAACGAAGAGATAGTCAAAATGATTGAAGATGCAGGCGCCAGGGTGGTATCAGAGGATTTCTGTACCGGCAGCAGGTACTTTGACAGAAAAGTAGAAATAACAGACAACCCTTACAAGTCAATTGCAGAAAGATATTTAAAAAGATCACCCTGCTCAAGGATGGTTGACGTTTTCGGAAGAATTAAAAGCATTGTCTCCCTTATCGAAAGAAGAGCAATAAGCGGAGCGATCTACCACTCCTTAAAATTCTGTGACCACACGTTATATGATTATCCTTTAGTCAAGAAAGAGTTTGAGAAACAGCATATTCCCCTGCTCCATATAAATTGCGATAGTGCTAAAAGTGACGGTCAAACAAAGACCAGAATTGAAGCATTCATAGAGCAGCTAACTGCGTGATTAGAGGTGCCTGATAATCTCCTCAGTCATTGGTCTGGCCACTTATACCCGATTTGAAACATTTCTGGTAATATCAAATTAATTCTATCACGCATCGCTATAGAGATTTTCTAAACCAGATAAGCTGAAAAATTATGGTAAATATTAAAAGTACAAAAAAGAAGCTTGCTCGAAAACTAACTCCTTTTTTAGTAAAAGAACTATTCAGGTTCCTTAATATATATTCAAAAGTAACCGGAAAAGGCATTGGAAAAGAAGATATTCAAGCTTTTCATATTCTATCGAAAAGCGTAGTTGAACTTTTTCATCATACATACAAATATGGTTCAATATGGACAACACTATTTGTACCATCTGAAATCATTTTTGCAATGAAACTACAGCCATTCTCGTTAGAAATAGCCGCAGCTCTTTGCTCAAAATTTGGACAGAGCTCTCATTCTCTCTCTGAAGCCGATCTGGCCGCCATACCGACTGATGTCTGCTCTTTCCATAGAACGGCGTTAGGAAATGCCTATATGGGCGTCTACCCTCGTCCCCTGTTTCTTGCGGGGACATCAACAATATGTGACAGTAACATAAAAACAATAAAGATCTGCGAATCTATAACAGGAAAAGAGAGCATGATAGTGGATGTCCCTTACGAGATGAATGACAACTCTGTAAAATTTCTGACAAAACAATTAATCAGCCTGACAAAGCGCATGGAAGAAGTTACCGGGAAAAAGATGGAAAAACACGCTCTTTCAGAGACCATCGAACTGTCCAATCAGGCAAGGGAAAAAATGATTGAATTAAATCATGTGAGAATGGACCCATTGTCCCCTCTTGCGGGAGGTGACGGCCTTGGGATGATGGTACCAAGCCACTATTTAGCCGGTTCACAACATGCGGTAGATTTCTACACAAGTATCGTAGATGAGCTCAAGGAGATGATTGCAACAAGAAGAAATAACGGAGAAGTCGCCGATGAAAAAGAGATCAGGCTGCTCTGGCTGGAACTAAAACCATATTTCAAGGCGGATATTTTTGATAAAATCAAAAATGCAGGAAAGACTAAAATAGTTTTCGAGGAAATTAATCACGTCTACTGGGACAAATTAGATCCTGATAAACCATACGAAAGCCTCGCTCGAAAGCTTATCTCCAACCACAACAATGGACCTCTGGACAAAAGGCTGAAGGTTATTAAAACGCTAGCCAAAGACTACAATGTAGACGGTATAATCGCTTTTTCAACCTGGGGGTGCAGGAGAAATAACGCCGCAATACCTACAATAAAAGCAGAACTGGCTAAAGAAGGATATCCCCTCCTAAATCTTGATGGAGATTGTGTTGATGATACCAACTATATGTCAGGGCAGATCGCCACAAGAACCGAAGGCTTTATTGAAATGCTGGAAGTAAGGAAGAAGTAAGCCTTTTTAAGTTTTTAATAAGCGGGTAGGCATCTCTACACCTTTATTTGCCAGCAGATCAGCTTCCTTGTTTTCCTCTCTGGGGACATGCATTATTTTCCAGTTTGGCAGTTTTTTAAGAAGGCCTTGTGCCTCAGCAAAGAGAAGTTTAAGTTGTGGATTTTTAACTCTATACTCACCTTTAATCTGCTTTACCATAAGCTCACTATCAGATTTAAACAATACCCTTTTTGCATTATACTTCGTGGATAGTTTGATGCCGAAAAGAAGTGCATTATATTCTGCAATGTTATTGGTTGCAACACCGAGGTAGTCACAGGCTTCACTTATCAAATTTGAATCTTTGTCAAATATGGCAACTCCAATTCCCGATTCTCCAGGATTTCCCTTTGATGCACCATCAACATTTACTACTATTAAATCAGCTTCCTTCTTTATATCTGAAGTGCCTGTTATCTCTTCTTCAGAGATATCCGGATCATCCTTTTTTACATGGCCTTTCAAATCCTGAAAGAGCTTATCAACCCTCTTTTTTGTTATTGCCTTATCCTGTTCCTTCAGCGTTTCTATATCGATATTTTTATGTATCAGAGCTAATAATTCGTGGTCTGAAATAGTCTCTTTTTTTTTCATTTACCTGAGATTCCTTTGGTTATAATTGATTTGATTTAACAAAAAGAATTATTTAACATAACAAGCTTACAGTTTTCCGTATAAAAGCAAATCCGTTAATGCCTCTTTTATATCATAATATAAAATTACCATGACATCTCTTATTTACGATGATATCTATCTGAAACACGATACAGGGGCCAATCATCCTGAAAATGCGACAAGGATAATAAATACTATTGAATATCTCCGTTCGACAAGTATCTGGCAGAAACTAGATATCGAGAAACCAAGAGCTGCTACCGTAGAAGAAGTATCTACTGTTCACGCCATAGGCCAAATAGAAGAAGTTGCTGAAATTGCCAAAACAGGAGGAGGATACCTAGACCCCGATACTTATGTTTCTCCGGACTCATATGAAGCCGCTCTATACGCATCAGGCGCACTCCTCACTGCAATTGATTTAGTAATGGACAAAAAGAGAAATAATGCATTCTGTTTAGTGCGTCCTCCGGGCCATCACGCGACTCCAACAAAAGCTATGGGCTTCTGCTTATTTAATAATGTTGCAATCGCAGCAAAGTATATTCAATCAGAATACAACCTTGATAGAATTGCAATAATTGACTGGGACGTGCACCATGGAAATGGGACACAAGATGCCTTTTATGACGATCCCTCGGTATTGTATTTCTCTATGCATAAATATCCATTTTATCCGGGAACAGGCGCAAAAGAAGAGACAGGAATAGGCAGCGGTTCCGGCTTCACGATAAATATCCCTTTATCTTATAACATAGAACCCCAGGAATATTTAGAGATTTTTGATGAGATATTGAAGAAAAGAATTAAACGCTTCAATCCACAATTTGTGTTGATATCATCCGGTTTTGATGCATATCGTTTAGACCCCATAAGCGGTCTAAGTTTAGAAGCTTCTGATTTCAATGCATTAACTAAACTGACACGAAATATTGCTGATGATTGCTGTGAGGGCAGAATTGTCTCCTGCCTGGAAGGCGGATATCACTTACTAGACTTACCAAAATGCATAGAAGCACATTTAAACGGACTTGTGTGTGATATTTAGAAACAGTTTATTACGCAGCAGCCTTCTGTGTATTAAGAAATTTGGCTAAGCGAGCTTTTTTTCTTGATGCTGTCTTCTTGTGTATAATATTTTTAGCTGCAATTTTATCAAGCTTTTTTGTTACTAATGACAAGCGCTTCCCTGCCTCATCAAAATCATGGCTTTTGATAGCAGAAACAAACTTCTTTATCTGGGTTTTTAGTGCGGTTTTGTCACTCCTGTTTCTCATCCTACGCACGGTGTCTTGTCTCATTGATTTCTTCGCAGATTTTCTGATTGACATTAAACTTTTCCTTATATGTACTGATCTAACTTACTCGTATTTAAAAGGATAAGTTTATAATATTGAATTACTGTTGTCAACAAAAAAACAAATAATCCTTGCTTTTACCGGAAATAATACTATATACTAATTTGATAAATTTCACTAATTTAAAGCTTTCAATCCTGAATAATATCATTTAAAAATGGAAGTAGCAATTTACCCAAATCCGGTCTTAAAAATCAAAGCGAAACCAATTGAAGAGATAAACAATGAGATTTGCCAGATTGCCGAAGAGATGCTGGAAACTATGTATAACGCCTGCGGAGTCGGCCTTGCGGCACCACAGGTCGGGTTGTCAATACGTTTAATTGTTTTAGACGTAACCGGCGAAAAAACAGGCGAAAGGGTATTCATAAACCCGTATATCAGTGAAGAAGAAGGCGAAACCTTAGAAGAAGAGGGCTGCTTGTCATTTCCGGATGTGCTGGGAAAGATCATACGATCACAACACATTAAGGTTATTGCATACAACCTCAAAGGGGAGAAGCTTGAGATCGAAGCGGAAGGCCTATTGGGTCGTGCATGGCAGCATGAAATCGACCACTTAAACGGTTGTCTTTTTATTGAAAAAATGACTCCTGCAAGTACAATCGCCAACCAATCGAAACTAAAAGAGCTTGAACTCGCTTATCAAAATAACAAAGCCGGTGTTAATTAGTTTTTTAACCGTTTTCAACCAAATACAGCATGAATGTAGTTTTTATGGGCACGCCCGAATTTGCAGTTCCCAGTTTAAAATGCTTAATCGAATCTAAACATGACGTTGTCGCGGTTCTCACGCAAACAGACAAACCCAAGGGACGTAAAGGAAAGCCTGAAGCGCCTCCTGTTAAGAACATAGCTTTAGATGCGGGATTGCAGGTAATACAGCCTGAAAATGTAAATAGTGAGCAAGTCGTAGAGGAACTTAAAAAGCTGAGTCCTGATGTAATAGTGGTTGTTGCTTTTGGTCAAAAAATTTCGGACAGAATACTGAATTTACCCAAGCATAAGTGTGTAAACATTCACGCGTCACTGCTACCTAAGTATCGCGGAGCAGCGCCCATTAACTGGGCGGTTGTCAACGGAGAGAAAGAAACAGGAATCACCACCATCATTATGAGCAATAAAATGGATGCTGGTGATGTTATCATCCGTAAATCACTAACAATTGGCCCCGAAGAAACTGCTGGTGAATTGGGAAACAGATTGAGCAAACTTGGTGCAGAGACATTATTAGAAAGCTTAATGCAAATTGAGACGGGAGATGCAAAATACACACAACAGGACGAAAGCCTCGTTTCGCTTGCGCCAAAGATCAAGAAGAAAGACGGTCTTATTGACTGGAAGCAAGAAGAAGAAAAGATACATGATTTTGTAAGAGGTATGAATCCGAAACCCGCCGCTTATACCTTCTTAACGAAAAATAATTCTAAAGAGAGAATAATAATCCTGAAGACCGAGAGGGATAACTCCTCTCATAACGGGACAGTTATCACTCCAGGAACAATCATGGAAATTTCAAGTCAGGGTATCAGAACTGCCACAGGAAATGGTAGTATATGGATCAAAGAAGTAAAACCGGAAGGTAAACGAATGATGAGTGCTGCCGCATTTTCAAGAGGGCACGATCTGAAAGAAAATTATTTATTTCAATAAAAACTGATAAATCTTCGAATTAAGGGAGATATACATAAAGATGGAAGTTATAGATAAAAAGTTTGTTTCGCTTAACAATCTGATGACCAGGCTGAGGAAGAAGAAAAGCCCACCGGAAGGATTACTGCTCCTTTTTCCACACTGCATACAAAATTCAAACTGCAAACAAAATATTAAACACGAAATCAACGAGTGCATCCGTTGCGGTAAATGCAAGGTAAAGGACCTGCTGGAATTGTCAGAAGAGTATGGCATAAGTATAGCGGTAGCCAGTGGTGGCAGAATTGCGCTCAAAAGAGTCATGGCTAAGGAAGTACAGGGAGTTGTAGCTATCGCGTGCGAAAAGGAACTTCGAACAGGTTTAATGGCCGCCATGCCAAAAGCAATATACGCAGTCCCGAATCAAAGGCCTTACGGTTATTGTGTCGATACGGACGTATATATGGATGATGTAATAAAGGCCATTAAGTTTTTTGTTAAAGACTACGAAAAGAACTCTAGTAAACCGGCAGTAAAGAAAAAGATAGTGGCTAAGAAGAAACCGGTGACAAAGAAAAAGGCAGTAGCTAAGAAGAAACCTGCCGCGAAGAAAGAGACAGTGGCTAAGAAGAAACCGGCAGTAAAGAAAAAGGCAGTAGCCAAGAAAAAACCAAAATCTTTACTATAATCCCCAGCACATACTCTCTCTAGTGCCTGCTAACCGGTAGCAATGTCATTGAATTAGGCGTATAAATGGAAGGCTAAGGCCACTCCACTACATTTTGTTCTAAATTAAATCAACTAAAGAAATATGCAGATGATTAAAACCCGAAACTTTCAGGAGGCAGTTTAGTGGGACAAAAGGGAATGAGTGTGCAACGGCATATTATCGAACAGGAAAGACATTTTCCTAAGGCGACTGGCAATCTAACAGGATTGTTAATGGACTTAATATATGCTGCAAAGGTCATATCAAGAGAAGTTAATAAGGCTGGTCTTGTCGATATAATTGGCCTTACCGGTACAGAAAACATCCATGGTGAAGAAGTGAAGAAGCTGGACGAATATGCCAACGATAGATTATTTAAAGCGATGGATCATGGAGGACATCTCTGCATAATGGCATCTGAGGAGAGGGATGAGGTTATACATATACCGGATAAATTTCCTAAAGGTAATTATGTACTGCTTTTTGACCCGCTTGATGGCTCATCCAATATAGATGCGAATGTCAGTATTGGCACGATCTTTTCCATACATCGAAAGAAAACTGATGGTGAAAACGGAAGCCTTGAAGACTGTCTTCAAAAGGGAACGGATCAGGTTGCGGCCGGTTACATAATTTATGGATCCAGCACTATGCTGGTTTTTACAACCGGCCAGGGAGTAAACGGTTACACTTTAGACCCAAGTGTAGGAGAATTCATCTTATCACATTTAGATATAAAGACTCCCTCAAAGGGGAAAATCTATAGTGTGAATGAAGGTAATTCAAGGTTCTGGGATGAAGGTACAAAGAAATACGTCGATCATCTGAAAGAGAAAGATTCTGCCACGGGCAGGCCATATTCTTTGCGCTATATCGGTTCTCTTGTCGCCGATTTTCACAGAAACCTGCTTTACGGTGGTATATTCTTATACCCTACCGATTATAAGGATTCAGATAAACCGAAAGCTAAATTACGTCTATTATACGAAGCTTCACCGCTGGCATTCATCGTAGAACAAGCCGGTGGGATGGCAACTACAGGCAAAGAAAATATCATGGATATTGTACCAACAGAACTTCATCAAAAAGTACCATTGATTATAGGAAGCAGGGAAGACGTGCTCACCTACCTGAAATTTGTTTCTGAAAATGCCTGATTCGCGAACTGGTCTGAAAAGAAATAGTTCACCGCTTAATTCACCCTACCACAATTTTAGTTCACTTCAAACTTTAGACACTTTAAACTTACCATTTTTATTAGCCAGGAGCAGGTGTTGATAGAAGAGATAAACAAGCTTGCGACAGAACTACTGAAAACTTTATCTAATTCATCAAACCAAAGTAGATATTTCCTGGGCATAACAGGCTGTCCCGCGGCGGGAAAAAGCATGCTGGCTAAAAAGCTTACAGATGAGATTAATTTTCGTACCGGAGATGATTTTGCTGCCGTTATTCCAATGGACGGTTTCCATTTACCAAACGGCATTCTGAAAGCACGTGGTCTCACAAAAGTTAAAGGAGCACCCGAAACATTTGATGCTGATTCTTTTGTAGAATTAATAAACAGGTTACATGAATTTCCAGACCGAAGTATAATGTGCCCTGCTTACGATAGAAAAATACACGATCCGGTGGAAAATGCTATCACTATTCGACCCCGTAACAGGCTCATCATAGTTGAAGGAAACTACCTCCTGCTCAACACTCCTCCGTGGAACACAATTCGTACTAAAATGAGTGAGGTATGGTATATTGACACTCCACTAAAAACCATAAAAGAGCAACTATTGCGTAGACATATCGCAGGTGGGGCCAGCAAAGGTGAAGCGGAAAGGAAAGTAACATCGGTTGATCTCCCAAATGCGGAACTGGTAAAGAAAACGCTTTCATTCGCAGACAAAATTGTAGACCTGAGCAATTGAATAAGCGTGAGGTTGGACGTGTTTTTACATGGATTCTTATTTACGCAATAGTAATTTCATCTTCAAGATAAACATCCTGAATCGCGTTTAGCAGCTCAATACCTACATCCATCGGTTTCTGGAAGGCTTTTCGCCCGCTGATAAGCCCCATCCCTCCGGCACGTTTATTGACAACCGCGGTTTTTACCGCCTGGGCAAGATCGTTCTCGCCGGAAGCACCTCCCGAGTTGATAAGACCTGCCCTTCCCATATAACAATTGATAACCTGTAAACGGGTTAAATCTATTGGGTGATCTGATGATAAATCTGAATAGACTTTCTTATGAGTCTTGCCGTAGCTTCCTCCACCTTCGTTCAAAGCATTGTAGCCACCGTTGCACTCAGGCAGTTTCTGTTTGATTATGTCGGCCTGAATCGTCACACCCAGATGGTTGGCCTGCCCGGTAAGGTCAGCCGCGGCATGATAGTCGATACCATCTTTTTTGAATGCCGAGTTCCTCAGATAACACCAGAGGATTGTAGCCATTCCCATTTCATGCGCAATATTAAACGCTTCGCTGACTTCCATTATCTGGCGAGTTGACTCATCGGAACCGAAATAAATAGTAGCTCCGACAGCCACAGCCCCTAGATCTTTTGCCTGTTCAATAGATGCGAACATTACCTGGTCGAACTGATTTGGATATCTTAGAAGCTCATTATGATTAAATTTAAGAATAAAAGGTATCTTGTGAGCGTATTTCCTTGCAACACTTCCCAAAACTCCCAGCGTAGATGCGACAGCATTACACCCACCATCTATAGCAAGTTTGACAATATTCTCGGGATCAAAGTATATGGGGTTTGGTGCAAAAGAGGCTCCGGCAGAGTGTTCAATACCCTGGTCCACAGGCAAAATTGAAACATAACCGGTATTCGCTAATCTTCCGTGAGAAAATATACTTTGCAGGCTTCGTAAAACCGGTGTTGGTCGATCTGAAAGTGCAAATACC
>CAXMPV010000058.1:0-9751 GCA_964195175.1 uncultured Thermodesulfobacteriota bacterium
GGAAAAATTCTTTAGCCCTTTTTTTCTCATTAGGTTGTAAATCATTATAATGGTGATTAATGTATTCTAAAATCCTGATTATGATCCTTGCGGCTAAATTTTCATCATCACTATGTACCCAATCATACCCCAAACGATTATTCAAGCTACTCTTATCTTTTCCACTGAGAATAATAGCTGCAATAACAGGAATCGCTTCTTCCTCAAAACCATTCCTGAATAAAATACCTGCACTGATATAGGATAAAAGAGTATCTTCATCATTTAATAATCTACGCGCAACATCAACCATTTTATCACGAGGTAATGATCTGATAAGATCTAATCCATCCTCTCTATCTAATGCATAAAATTTCTCTAAATAGTAATCTGTTATTTCATCAGGGTCTAAACCGGAAGGCGGTTCTATAAGAGACTCTATTTTTATAGGAATATCCACGTTTACAGTTACAGTATATTTTCCTGAACCATTAATAATTGCTTTCCATTCACCTTTCTCAGGATTATCAATATATCCCATAAGCATATGCGAAGTTTTTAGGATACTATTTTTATTTTTCTCATCTGCTGTAACGTGGCCTGATGGGGTTATCAGAGAAATCTTCGGATTAAACTGAACACCCATAAGAAATGTAAGGTTTCTGGTATCTGGTGTAATTAAGAATGGCAAAACAATCTCTTCATTATTAACAATACCGTAATCTTTTAACAAAGGGGTCTTATTTGTTCCTGTAAGTATTTCCGGGGGAATCTTTTCTGCATGAGTTGCAAATTCACCGGTTTTCCAGAAAAAATAATATCCTCCTGATTCTAAAGACATCTGGAACATAAAATCATCAATTATAGCTCCTTTAGTATTTTTGCTAGACTGTGATTGCCCAATATTATTTGCATATGAACCAATACAGGAACATAAAATACACATGAATAAAAATGCGATATAAAATCTGTGTATCATAACGATTAAAATAGACTAAAAATGAAACTTGCGAAATAAAAATATCCTGAATTCAAGTAATAAGTGCAAATCTCAAGAGTTGACAAAGTGGATTAGCTGTAGTACAAGGCGCTCTCACAAACTCGTCAAAAGAAGGGGAGGTGCACATGTCGTATTATATACAACTAACCCAGGAAGAAAGGTATCACATTTCAGTATTATGTAAAGAAGGATATTCCCTTTATGAACAGAAAGGTAGCATCCGTTTAATAATAAAATTAAGACTCACTGGATTCCTTTATGACGTAAACGTCTTTGGTTGAAAAAGTGTTTTTTATAATCAGAAGATATGATAATAAAGGTTAATATTAAAACTGAGAGAGACAGCCTTATGGGGTATATAAAAGGGCATAAACCGATTTGGACGCCTTATATGGGGCCCTAGGTGTGTTCCTTAGCGGAATATAGTGTGAGTCCAAGGGCGTATTTTTAAGAAAGTGCCTGCCAAGCAGCCGAAACGTAAACGTCTATGGTTTAATGACGGATCCTGTGTCAGGCATCGTCCAGGATATAAGGATCATGTATGGAGTTATGATTTTGTGATGAATCGTAGCGGTGACGGTAGATCAATGAAGATGCTTACATTAATAGATGAATTTACAAGAGAATGCCTTGCTATTGTAGTTGAAAGACGGTTAAACTCAGAAGATGTACTTGCCGCCTTGTTTGATTTATTTATAGAACGTGGAGTACCGGAACATATTAGATCAGATAATGGATCTGAGTTTACTGCAAAGGCAGTAAGGGAATGGTTATCAAGCGTGGGAGTAAAGACACTTTATATAGAACCTGGAAGTCCATGGGAAAATGGTTACAACGAAAGTTTTAATGGTAAATTTCGTGATGAGCTTCTAAACTGTGAGATATTGAGACATTGTTTGAAGCAAAGGTGTTGATTGAAAGATGGCGTAAGGAGTATAATACGCATCGGCCTCATAGTGCTCTTGGATACTTGCCACCTACTCCAGAGACAATTGAAGCGGTACAGACAGTTTCCACTACGTTACAACTGTCTGTATTATCCTGAACTCTAACTTTAAAGGTGGTACTAACAACGGGGGCAGGTCAGTTTCGGTTATGAGTAAAAATGTTAAAACTAATAACAGATGGATGTTCCTGTGGATTTGAATCTATCAGCCGGTGAAATGTTTTTTCTGTGGTAACATCCATGTTATATTGATTTGTTCAAATAGGCCTTCCTTGCCCTTGTTTGTAATAGTATACGGTGCTTACTAAAAGTCAAGTTATAAATCTTTGTTTTTTAAGAGTTAACAGGTCAATTTGGTTTGATATGATCTGCTATTAAGTCTCTTAAGTCAGGCTTGCTTATTTCCTGGAGTTCGTAATTTGCTCTTACAATGGGTTTGTTTATCCTGATTATTTTGGATAAATCGATTGGCGTGCCAGTGATGACAGTATCACACTCTGTGTGATTAATAGTCTCTTCAAGCTCGATGATCTGCTTTCGACTATAACCCATAGCAGGGAGTAGCTTGTCAATGTCAGGATACTTATCGAATGTCTCTTTTATACTACCGACTGCATATGGCTTAGGGTCTACAATTATGGATGCGCCATATTTTCTGGCGGCCAGAGTACCAGCGCCATAGGCCATTCCGCCATGTGTTACTGTCGGACCATCCTCCACAGCAAGAACTCTACGGCCTTCTATTTTGTCCGGGTTCTCAACCGAAATTTTCAAGGTAGCATCGATAATGGAAGCATTTGGGTTTCTGCTTTTTATGTTCTCTTTCACCTTGACTATGTTTTCAGCATCGGCATATTCTTCTTTGCTTATGATAACTATATGTGCAAGCATCAGATTGGTCTCTCCCGGGAAATATGTTAATTCATCTCCAGGTCTGTGCGGGTCAACAAGAGTTATATGGAGGTCCGGTTTGTAAAAAGGTAAATCATTGTTACCTCCATCCCATACAATTACATCAGCTTCCTCTTCAGCTTCTCTTAATATAGCTTCGTAATCAACGCCTGCGTAGACGATAATTCCCTGTTCTATATGGGGTTCGTACTCTTCCATCTCTTCTATTGTGCAGTCATGCAAGGCAAGGTCTTCATATGTTTCAAAGCGCTGTACTTTCTGCTTTGCCAGATCGCCATAAGGCATAGGATGCCGGATGGCTACGACTCTTTTTCCTGCATCTTTTAATATCCGGCACACTTTTCTTGTGGCAGCACTCTTTCCACACCCTGTTCTGACAGCACAGATAGCAATAATGGGAACCTTGCTATTAAGCATAGTCTGTTCCGCTCCCATAATAACAAAAGAGGCACCGGCAGCCTGTACCTCACTGGCCTTGTGCATCACGTATTCGTACGGTACGTCACTATATGAGAACACGACATCATCAACATTGTGTTTTTTGATAAGTCCGGTTAGCTCTTTCTCATCATAGATAGAAATGCCATCAGGATATAGTATGCCGGCAAGTTCAGATGGATATCTCCGGTCTGCAATGTTTGGGATCTGAGTTGCCGTGAATGCAACAACTTCATAGTCTTCGTTGTCTTTGAAGACAACATTGAAATTGTGGAAGTCCCTTCCTGCTGCACCCATTATCAGGGTTTTTCTTTTTTTCATATTTTTAGTCCTGCGATATTGTTGTTAATATGTTTAGAAGTTAAAAATTACTATAGTATGAAATAAATATCAATAGAAAACAGTTCTGATTGTTCTGTTTTCTCAAAATCCACTTGCCATGATTCTAGATTGGGAATACAATTACTTAAACTTCCGCCGAAGCGTACTATTGCATGTGTCCCTTTTTACATAATAATAAATAGTGGTATGACGTCTCGACTATTCATAATATATTTTCTAATTATTTCACACTTGTTAGTTTTTATGAACACATCAACTGCTGAACATATTAAACTGGAACTCAAGGAACATCGCTTTAAGAACGGTTTGCGGCTGATATTGAGCGAGGATCACTCTTCTCCGATAATAAGCTTTCAGGTGTGGTACAATGTGGGCTCCAGAAACGAAAGACCGGGTATAACAGGCATTTCACATCTCTTTGAACATATGATGTTCAAAGGATCAAAAAACGTTGAACCGGAAGAGCACGGTCGCATCATCCAGCAATATGGCGGAACGGATAATGCCTTTACCGCTAAAGATATGACTGCTTACTTTGAAAACATTCCAAGCTCCCAGCTAGAATTAGCTGTGAGGCTGGAGGCAGACAGGATGGCTTACCTTCGGCTTACGGCTGATACCCTTGCGTCTGAAAGGCAGGTCGTAAAGGAGGAGAGGCGTATGCGGGTCGATAATTCGCTTTTTGGTAAATTGAGTGAAGCGCTCTACTCAACTGCATTTACCAGGCATCCATATAGATGGCCAGTAATAGGATGGATGTCCGATATTGATTCGATAAGCCTGGAAGATTGTAAGGCCTTTTACCGCTCACACTATGCGCCAAATAATGCTACTGTCATATTGCTTGGAGATATAGATTTTCAGGAAACTATATCAATTGTTGAGAAGTATTTTGGAGATATACCGCCCGCAGAGCTTACGGATGAAGTGATACCTGTAGAAGCGATTCAGGAGAAGGAGAGGCAGAAGGATCTTTTTGTTGACGCTAGCTTCCCGTGGCTTGCCATTGCCTATCATATACCGAAAGCCGCTCATGATGACATCCCCGTGCTTGAGCTCATAGGGAATATACTTACAAGCGGACGTAGTTCCAGGCTCCACAGGAAGGTTATATATGAAGACCAATCAGCACTGTCCGTTTTCGCATCGGTTGACAATAATAAAGCCCCTGGACTATTTACTATTACGGTAAACAGCATAAAAAAGGGACATACTCTGGAAGAATTAACATTCGTAGCCAATGAGTGCCTGGAACGACTCAAGACTGAGAAGGTAACTGAGCGCGAGCTTGAAAAAGCAATAAATAAAATGGAAACAAATCTCATCTTTGGCCTTCAGACCAACTTTGTCAGAGGTATGCGAATAGGGTTCAGTCTGGCAAGAACGGGAGAGCCGCTGGGGTTTGTAGAGAAACTGGAGAGCTACAGGCATACAACTGTGGAAGAGATACAGAAAGTAGCAACGAAGTATTTTACTCCAGAGAATCGAACCATAATAAGGCTGCTTCCCGGAGGAGATTTAGATAAATCTGTAAAATAGACTTGTAAGGTACACAGAATGGCGATTACTAATTTAATGTTCTGATATTGCATATGTTAAAAATCACAAAATCGCGTTTCTGCCGCTATGCTTTTGTAATTACCTTGATCTTATTTTCTATCCTTGTTAATGATAAACACTTGAGTGGCGAAGAAAATATAGTAACTATGAAATACCGGAAGGCAACACTCGATAATGGACTGAGAGTAATCATGGTAGAGCACCATGAATTACCTATAGTAGCAATAGAGATGCTGGTAAAGGCTGGTTCTGTACACGAATCCAGGGATAAGCCCGGACTTGCACATATAGTTACACAGCTACTCCGTGAAGGTACGCGTACAAAAGACTCTCTGGAAATTTCTGAGAGTATAGACTTTATTGGCGGTTCGTTGACTGTTGATTGTGAATACGACTCGTCATCCGTTACGACTACTGCACTTGTAAAACATTTTGATACTATACTTGATTTGCTTTCTGAAGTTGTAAGGTTCCCTACGTTTAAAGCTAAAGAGATAGAGCTTCACAGGGATAAGGCTATAACGGCTATACTCAGGGAAAAGGATAATAAGGCGTCAATCGCCGTCAGGCATTTCAGCGAGATGCTATACGGTGAACATCCTTATGCCAACCCTCCTATCGGGACAACGAAAGGACTTAAAGCGATCTCAAGAGATGAGATCATACAGTTTCACAAAACACACTATCTGCCAAATAATTCTATCCTGACAGTCGTTGGAGACATAGATTACGAGAAGACACTTGACTGTGTAAAGAAGGCATTTGGTGATTGGAAGAGAGTAGCGGTTTCGAAGCCTACGTTACCTGCAGTACCAAGCATAGACGGTTACAAGATAAGAATTGTGAATAAACCTGATCTGACACAGACAGAAATACGTCTGGGCCATATGGGTATTGCACGAAACGATCCCGATTATTTTGCACTTATGCTGCTGAATCATATTTTTGGCAGAGGACCTGCGTCCAGACTCTATACCAAGGTGAGGTCTGAGAAAGGCCTTACTTACGGAGCTAATAGCGGGTTTGCGGCAAGGAAATTACAGGGGCCATTTTATATAAGGACGTATAGTAAAAATGAGACGGCAATTGAAACGCTTCTACTGGTACTTGACGAGTTGAAAAAGCTGAAGTCTGATGGTGTGACAAAGGAAGAGCTGTCCAGCGCCAAATCATTTTACGTTGGCCATTATCCATTGAGTATGGAGACAGCAGCTCAGATTGCGTCTAAGATTCTGGTCCAGGAATTTTACGGTCTGCCTGAGGATTATATGGATAAATACCTGGACAGTGTAATGGCTGTTTCCATGGAGGATATTGAAGGTGCAATAAAGAGAGTGCTCGATCCGGGGAATATGGTAATTACACTCGTAAGCAAATCGGAAGAGATCCTGGAAGAGGCGAAGGCATTGGGAGAGGTGGAGTTGAAGGAGTTATGATAGTAACAGAAAATCTGAAAATTAATTCTCTGATATTTAGTAGCCGCATCCTTCAGGTTGCGTAACTTACGAGAAATCCACATAACACTCATCGGATATTGATAAACGCAGGCTAAAGCCTGCGACTACTATAAGATAGAAAAATATCGGTCAATTTAGGTAAAAATTAATTCTCTGATATTTAGAGAGGAGTTGGAATGGCGGAACAAAAAGCGACTAACATCAAATGGCATCACGGGAAGATAACAAAAGAGGATAGGGCGAAATTGCTGAACCAGAAAGGCGTAACCATATGGCTCACTGGACTTTCAGGTTCAGGCAAATCGACAATAGCGGTTGAGCTCGAACATGCACTTATAGAAAACAAACATCAGGCGTACATACTTGATGGAGATAATATACGCCATGGTCTGAACAAAAATCTTGGCTTTTCACCCGAAGATCGCACTGAGAACATTCGTCGGATTGGTGAAGTAGCAAAGTTGTTCACAGAGGCAAATATAATAACAATTGCTGCTTTTGTATCTCCCTATAGAGAAGATAGGGATAATGTCAGGAAACTTATGGGACATGGTGGATTCATAGAGATTTATGTTAAGTGTTCTCTTGAAGTTTGTGAGGAACGTGATACAAAAGGCTTGTATAAAAAGGCACGTGCCGGTGAGGTTAAGGATTTTACGGGTATTTCAGCACCTTATGAAGAACCGTTGAATCCAGAGCTAACAATTGATTCATCAAAGTTGTCGGTCGAAGAGGCAACAAGAACAATTTTAGACTATCTTGAAGCAAGTGGATATGTGACGTTTTAGTTTGCAACAAACAAGTTGAGATCAGAAGAGGAGTGTATTGCTTCTGCGTCGTGCTATGATTTCTTCTGTTGTACGTAGGCTCTTACAAGTTTTGCCTCATCATAGCTTACGGTCCCATTGGAATGCTCAATAATGGGCCCGGTATGCCACGTCTTTAGAGTTAAAAACATCTCTTCGATTGTATTGCGTTTTACGGGATCAATGAGACGGTCTATTACAACATCACGACCATCCTTTATCAAGCTTTCAAGGTGTCCTGTTATAGTTGAAGTCGCAAGGTTGCGGGATTTCGCAATTTCCACAATTGAAAGTCCCTCCCTGGAAAGTTCATAGGTTTTTTCGATTGTCCCTCCTGTCATTTTTTGCCGTGGTATATTTACCGATGGAGCAACCGGTTCTCTTTCAGGGACAGAAATATCCGGATTTTTATCAAGATGTGCTTTTATCTCCTTTGTAAAGTCAGTGCCGTAACTCTTAAGCTTGGTATCTCCGACACCACTGATAGTTATCATTTCATCCAGGGCTGAGGGGTAGTAAATACACATTTCATGAAGCGTCATGTCTGAAAAAACTATGTATGGAGGGACCTTATGTTCTTCGGCAAGTCTTTTTCGAAGAACACGCAGTTTGTCAAACAGGACTTCGTCATAAGGCTCAAATCCGCTGACTTTAAATGCTTTCGGCTTCTTCCTTATCTCTTCTCTCTTTAATCCCTCGATCTCTTCTCTGCCTAAAAGTATATCCGTACCTCTCTTTGTCAGAACCAGAACCGGATATTGACCTCCATCCTGTGCAATAGCTTCCTGTGCCAGTAGCTCATCGACAATGAATTGCCAATGCTTTTTTGCTTTGTGCTTACCCGCGCCGTATGTCTTAATTTCATTATGTTGAAGTTCTCGAATACGTTTTGTGTCAGCACCAGCAACAATATCAATGATATGCCCGATCCCGAAATACTGACCTGTCCTCGATATCGCCGACATCACTATTTGCGCGTCAGTAGTTATATCAATCTTCTCAACGTTACCCAGACAGATGTCGCATGCCTCACAGTTCTCCTTCGTATAATTCTCTCCAAAATATTCAAGAAGCTGCTTGCGTCTGCATACATTATGTGAAGCATATTTGACAGACTTATTCAGTTTGTCCATTGAGATTGACCGCTCATTTTCATTAGGCATCTGATCTATAAAATACCTGATCTTGGGAATATCCTGTCTGCCAAAAAAGAGGAGGCAATTTGCAGTCTCTCCATCGCGTCCCGCACGTCCGGTTTCCTGGTAATAACCTTCTATATTTTTAGGTAAATCAGCATGGATAACAAAGCGTACATTTGATTTATCTATTCCCATCCCGAAGGCAATTGTCGCCACGATTATGGTGACCCTGTCTCTGCTGAACGCCTCCTGGTTTCTTTTGCGTTCTTCAGGACTCAATCCTGCATGGTAAGGCAGTGCGCTGATACCTTGCTCTACCAGAAACTCAGTTAATCTGGTGACCGAGTCACGTGTAGTACGGTAGATTATGCCCGGTTCGTTCGCATGCTCTTTGAGAAATTCCAGTATTTGAGCCTCTAATCCTGCCTTGCTTTTTACCTGATAAAAAAGATTTTGACGATTAAACGATGCGCGAATTACATATGGAGATCTTAAGCCGATCTTGCTGATAATATCCTTCTGGACCTTCGGCGTTGCAGTTGCCGTAAATGCTGATACCGGGATGTGTGGAAAGGTTCGGATAAGATCACAGAGGCTCAGATAATCAGGACGGAAATCATGTCCCCATTCGGAAACACAATGTGCCTCGTCTATGGCAAAAAGCGATATGGGAAGAGATTTCAGTGTTTCAAGGAAACCCGGCATGGCAAAGCGCTCCGGTGCAATGTAGAGCAGCTCAAGCTCATTACTCTTCAGTTGTTGGTATACGGCAGACATCTCCTGCACGCTTAAAGAGCTGTTTAAAAACGCAGCTGACATTCCGTTCTCAATGGCCGCGTCAACCTGGTCCTTCATAAGGGAGATCAGTGGACTTATAACAACGGTAGTCCCATTCATCATTCTGGCAGGTAACTGGTAACAGAGTGATTTACCACCTCCGGTAGGCATCACGGCAAAAACATCTTTTTTCTCAAGGATGTTCTTGATTATCGTTTCCTGGTTAGGGCGAAAGGATTGAAATCCGAAAACCTTTTTAAGTGTGTTGTGCATATCGTAAATTTCGGTTTAGTTCTTATTGTTATAATAGTCTACTGATAAGCGAAAAACAACCCGTGTTTTTCCAATAAAATCCGTGGTGAAGATTTATTATCAGATATGGATCGCCTTGCCTT
>CAXMPV010000059.1:0-9696 GCA_964195175.1 uncultured Thermodesulfobacteriota bacterium
AGTTGAAATAGAAAGTAATAATGAGATCGGTGACTTGTCCGCAGCCTTCAATATTATGACAAACTCCCTGCATGAGAAAACAAAGGAGACTGTGGAATCTGAGGAACGATATAGAAAAATGTTCGACTCCCTCAAGGAGGGCGTATATCAATGTGAACCCGGTGTTGAAGGTAAGTTTACATGGGTAAATCAGTCGTGTGCGGAAATGTTTGGGCACAATACTCCGGAGGAGATGGTGGGTACTAAAGTTAAGGATATCTACGTAGACCCTGGTGACAGATGGCGGCTTCTGGAGATACTTGAGAAACATGGAATATGGAGAAACTTTGTATCTAATTGCAAGAAAAGAGACGGAGAGCCTCTTTATACCGAACGAACTACAAATATGGTTAGAAACGAAAAAAACAAACCAGTTCTTGTTGAAGGAATAATCAGGAATATTACCGAGAGAAAGAGGCTTGAGGATGAGTTGCATGAGTCTGTACAGCGTGACAGAGAATTATTTAACTCTCTTACGGAAGGTGTATATCAGTGTGAGCCCGGATCCGAGGGAGCCTTTACATGGGTAAATCAAGCCTGCGCGAAAATGTTTGGTTACAAATCTCCTGAAGAGATGATGGGAGTGAAGACTAAGGACATTTATGCAGATGCTGAAGATAGATGGAATCATCTGGAGAAACTGGAAAAATATGGAGTTTTGAGAGATTTTGTATCTAATTGCAAAAAGAAAAGTGGCAAAAGTTTTTGTACCGAACGTACCGCCAATTTAATCAGAAATGAGGATGGAGAACCTGTCACTATTGAAGGAATAATCAGGGATATCAGTGAGCAAAAGCAGCTAAAAAAGAAGCTAAAGAACTCTGAGAAATATCAAAAGAGTAAGGGTTGATATTTCTCTAATATGCTCTTTTCTTCGCCCTTATTTTCTATTGACTTTAACAGTTTAAATACTAGAATTTATATTTCTGCACGTTTATCTTAATTTTTTTTGAAAGGGTGTGAACATGAAGCGAATTGCAAACCTTACTGTAGTTGTTGTTTTTGCTTGTTTGATGATTGCGTTTTGTGCCGGTAGTGTAACTACCTTTGCTGCAGATGAACATGATGCCGGTTTGTGTGCACAATGTGGCGAATCGAATGACGGTCATGTCGGTGCGGTAACAGTTGAACATAATGGAGAACATCAGACTTTCTGTTGCCCGAGTTGTGCCACTAAGTATTCAAATGCACATCAAGAAGGAACTCATCACGATGACAAAGGAAATCACGAGCATGATGAGCACAAAGGTCATGATGAACACGAGGGCCATGAGCACTAAAGAGGATTAGTTATAATAACAAAAAATTAAGAGGCATTCTTGCTTTGGAGAAAAGCAGGAATGTCTTTTTTTGTAAAATAATTGGATAAAATGATCCACAAGACTGCTATCATTGATTCGAGTGCTGAGTTGGGAAATAATGTTGAAATAGGCCCATTTACCGTCATTGAGTCAGATGTGACTATTGGTAATGGAACTGTCATTGGCCCCAACGTCAGCATCAGCCCATACACCTCTATTGGTCCACACTGCAACGTTCACGCGGGAGCTGTACTGGGTGGTACTCCTCAGGATGTAAACTTCGAAGGAGGGAAATCATTTGTTACTATCGGAGCAAATTGTCAGATACGTGAATGTGTAACGATTAATCGTGGAACTCAGACTGATTCTGTAACGGAGATTGGTGACGATTGCTTCCTGATGGCGTTATCGCATTTAGGACACAATGTTAAACTTGGCTGCAACGTTATAATCGCGAACGGCGCACTGTTGGCTGGTTATGTCGACGTAGGTGATAATGTTTTTATTAGCGGCAATTGCGTCGTGCATCAGTTTGTAACGATAGGACGACTGGCAATGCTTGGTGGCACCTGTGGTGTTTCCAAAGATATACCTCCATTCTGCCTGGTAAAACCGTTAGAGGGTAATAAGATTCTGGGTCTTAACTCGGTCGGATTGCGGAGATCAACATTATCGAAAGAAGAACGGCAGGAAATAAAGGAAGCATTTAAGTTGCTTTACCTGTCAGGCCTGAATATAAGCCATGCTCTTGAAAAAATCAAATCAGCCTATCCATCTGGCCCTGCTTCCGAATTCTCCTCTTTTATAGAAAATTCCGAACGTGGTATCTGCTCAATGTAAAATCATAAATCCTGCAACCTTCGACACTCTCAAACAGTGTTTTTACAATCCAAAGTGATATTAATTCAATCACGTAAAAAACAACCACCTATTTAACCGATTTTAGAAAGAGGCTTCTTAATTTTCTAGAATTAAGTGATACATCGCCAATACGTGGTGGCCCGTTTTCTTCCTGATCCCGCATTATACCACGTAATAAATCCGGAGCATACCCGCCCCTATCCAGCACATACTTTCCAATGTCGAAGAGGCTCCATCTCCTGTCCCCTCCCAGGTGGAATAATCCTCTCAATTCGAGAGTAATGGCATCAATCGCTATCCTGCCAATTTCCTCGCAATCAACACAGCTTCGGTATTCATCGTAAAAGAGTGTTACAGGCAGATTCCTCCTGAAACGGCTCTCTATCCAATCAATCGCGCCCTTTGTACCGCCAATAGAATCACCAAGTGGCAGCCCAAGTCTGATAATACAATAATCTCTGCATTTCTGAATATATGTTTCTGCGCTGACAAAGGTCTCTCCTACGACGTTAATAGGATTTGGTATGCTATCTTCCGTATAACCCCCTGCAGGCACATTGAAACCGGAAAATACAAGATCGGTGCTCATATACATGACTGGTATATTATCACCAAAAACATCTACCACCGCCTTTGTACCTTTTACGTTTAGCGAATGAGCCCATTCCGGTCGCTCTTCACACACATCCAGATCACAAACTCCAGCGCAATGGATTACATGAGTGGGATTGAATTCAGCTCTGATTTTTTCCAGTTTTTTCCGTTCGGTAATACAGAATGATGAGACATTACCACCTTCAGGAATCTTGGATTTAGGCGGCCTCAAGCCATACAAAAAAGTTTCCGGCATCAATTTATGTAATTGTGTGAATATCGGCCATCCATGTATTGATGTGATCCCTGTTACCAATATTCTGCACGAATCTGGAATTTGCATTTGATAAGTATAAATACATTTAAAAGAGTTGCCACTAAGACACAAAGAAATACAAGTTAAGTAGTTATCGCGAAAAAAACAATCCTTCGACTCCGCTCAGGATGACGTCACATTGAGCGAAGTCGCAGTGTTATCAACATTGAAATCCTATACATGTACGTAACTACTGCTATTCTGATCAGTAATAATAGCAAAAAAGAACTAGACATCAAATCACAAATTTGACACTGGCAAACACTAAGTACAGATGATACATTTAAATGATACATTGAAATTAAACAAATTTGAATCAGGAGAAAAAATGAGAAATATGTCTTTTTGCATCATCATGTCTTTAGTAATTATTTCCACGACTATATCGTGTACAAGTGTCTCCACCGTTACAAAACCAGAGATGACCTTAAAGGGTGAGTCAGCAGCTGAAGTATCCAAACGCTACCCTGAGCTGAAATCTGCAATTATAAAGTACAAAGTTTCTGGGATGAACAACGGTACAGAAACCGTTTATATTGATGGATGGGGAAGACGTGAAGCAATATACAAAAAATTTACCTCAAAGATGATGGGAATAGAGCTTGAAAGAAACTTTATGACATTAATTACTGAAAATGGCAAATGGGTTTATAATATAGACCTCAAATCTAAAACAGCCATAAGGATGGACAATAAAGGGTTCAAAGCGCTACAAGGGGATTCCGGTAGTAACATGGATGTCGCAATTGGCGCAGTAAAAGTTGGCACTGAAGAGATCCTCGGAAAGACCTGTGATGTTTGGAAAAAAAGTCATCCTCACAGTATGGCCTGGATGTGGAAAGGCATAGCATTGAAGAAGGATCAGGATGTTGCCGCAATGGGAGTCGTTACCGAAGCAATAGAGATCCAGGAAAATGTCTCTATCCCGAAAGAGAAACTTACAATCCCTTCAGATGTGAAGGTTAAAGTACTGAACGCACGCGCATTAAGTGGCATGTGATATAAAAGAGTATAAAAAAATAGACAGACACTTTGAAATCGTGTCTGTCTATTTTGTAAATATACGTCCAATTTGATTTAGTTTGAAACCTGGCCAAACTCAACAATCGCATTGTATTTGTAGCCACTGCCAAAGTCTTTATCAGAAAACAAAACTCCCTTGATGGTAACGGTATCTCCAACTGATGGCAAGTCCATTGTAGTTACAACCATATCATTGTCTCCATCCTGCGCACTTCCAGTCCCATCCTGAATATGCAGCCAGTTTTTGTTCATGATCCTGGCAGTAACCTTGACAACCTTTCCCTTAAGAATTATATCTTTATTATCCAGCTCTTTTCTCTTTTTGAAAAGTTCTGCAACCGTATAAGCATTACCTCCATCAGCCTTTTCAACCTTTACATTCTCCTGTGATGAAGGCTTGGCACCACTACTGCCATGTGTTTTCTTTTTAGGCTTTGGAGCAGCTTCTCCGCCCTGCGAGATCATTCCTTCAGACAAGATAGTTGAATCAAAAGTGCGGTCCAGAGACTTGCTGTGAAACTCAACCATTTCCATACCAGACGCCAGGACAACTTCCTCTCCAACAGTAACCGTGCTTTCAGCTATCGCTACCCAAAACATCTTTGCCTTAGTTTGAAGAAGGATATAGGTATATCCGCCGCTGTTCATCGTCTCTGCGACAGTACCCACAAGCGGATCCTTTGACATAGCCTGAGGCGACACAGCCTGAGGGCTGCTATGTGTATCCTCATTAGACAATGAATATTCTGCGGCATTTGTATAATTAACAAAAGCAGTAACAATAAATAGTAAAATAAGAGGCAAAACAGTTGATGATTTTTTCATTTTTAATACACCTTTCTAGTTTTATGGCTTATTACAAAAAAATTTAACAGGGTTTATATAATCTAACAAAAAAAGAGTTATTGTTTGTTCCCATCATATAATAAAAGTAAAATATATTTCATTTATATAAAATGAGACCGATTATTCAAAGTAAATTATTTTAATACAGGGTATTATCTACAAGATGAAAACATTCCTTATTTGTCATCGCGGTGCACTTGGAGATTTTATACTTACCTGGCCGGCTCTTTATTGCCTGAGAAGATTGCTACCCAATTGCCAATTCCTTGGTATTGGACGTCCCGAGTATATGCGGTTAGCCATAAGCTACGGGTTGTTCGATACTTACCTTGACAGTGAATCAGCCGGCTTGCTTGATTTCTTTTGTGGAAATAGTATTCCTGAAGAGGTTGGATCCCCGCAAGGAGCTGTCCTCTGGCTGGCAGACGAACAGAAAACAGTAGAGATCTTGAAACAATCTGCTTCATTGCCGGTTGTCTGTATACCCCCCTTTCCGCAAACAGAGATACACCTGGCACAATATTACTGTTCAGCCATTCAATTACATTTTCCCATAACGATTCCACAAGACCTTTCTGACTGTTTTCCTGTCAGAATAACAGAAGGGCAATCCGCACTGATTCATCCCGGAAGTGGGAGTTTCAAAAAAAATTATAATCCGCTCTTCTATCTAGAGTTAGCGAATCTATTGAGACGATCGGGTCATCATAAAGTAGATTTTATTTTCGGACCGGTTGAAGAGGAGAAAACGAATAAAGAAGATTTTACCGGAGAGTGGATAGAGCGCCCGAATGACGTAATGGCGTTAGCAGATCTATTATCGCATGCGTCACTTTACATAGGAAATGATTCCGGAGTAAGTCATCTTGCAGGGTTTGTGGGTACACAAACAATAGCTCTCTATAAAACCACAGATCCAAAGATATGGGGTGCCTTAGGCAGGAAGGTCACTCATATTTCAGCTGATGAAGAGGAATCAGCCCTGCGTATGATACAAGAACATTTGATAAGGGGCTGATCCTATTCTCTTTTGATCCTTTAGATATAGGCTCTATAAATATGGAGATATAATATCCGTTCGAAGCCCTTCACTTGGATCGACATTACAGAAGAATTGCCATTCATCAGATGTATTAGGTTGATTAATTTCCTGTTCTAACCAGGCAATACTCTCATTGCCAATACGACCAAAACTAAATACTCTCTTATCTGCTTTGCTTATATAAAAATCTCTATCATCTTTTATGTAATTCTTTTCTTCCAGAATTTTATACTTATTCATCTCTACGAAATCGTACTCTATCACTTCAAGCTCTCCTTTAAATATTAATCTTATGAATGGGGTTTCAATACTACCAATCATCCTTCAGTAACTTTATATCCTAACTGTTTTACTGCTTCTATGAGTACCTGTGTATCAGTTCCATCTTCAACATGTACAAAAGCTTTGCCTTCCTCGAAGCTTACCTGAACTTCAGTAACACCTTTGCATGCAGACAAGGCAGCCTTTACCTTGCCGGCGCATCCACCGCAATGCATGCCATTTATGCTTAATACAACTTCTTCTGTTTTAACAGACTCGGCATTTGACACTTTTATCAACATTGCTTTTGCTTCTTTAATTGGACAAGCTTCGTCCGTACAGGGCTCGTTACTGCATGGTTCACCCGGAAGCATCACACACGCCTGCAAGACGGAGAAAGAGAGTGCAAAGGCAAGCATTACAACAATAAAAACAGTACCGCTTAATTTCAAAGACTTAAACATTTTTAACTCCTTTCAATAAAGAAAACTAAAAATTAGTATCTTTCATGAAGATAATGATGCTAGCTACACCTCTCTTCTAAAATATCTGATATCTCTTTCAAATCATTATTCGAAATCTCCCAACCGACAGCGCCTATGTTTTGTTCAACCTGAGCAGGAGTTTTTACCCCGACAATTGCCGTAGTTACTCCTTTTTGATGGAGTAGCCAATTAATGGCCAGCTGTGCCATCGTCTTACCATGTTCCTGCGCGATCTTAGCGATTTGTTTGACTTTTTTAATATGAGAAACAAATACGTCTCCGGTAAAATTCCCGATAATACCCTGTCCACGCCAGTCTTCAAATCTGGTATTCTCATCGTATTTACCGGTCAACACGCCAGATGCAAGCGGACTGTAGCAGATTATACCAATTTCATTTTCGATGCAGAAGGGAAGTCTGTCCTGCTCTACATCTCTTTCCAGCATACTATACATTGGCTGAAGAGATACTATCTGACCGAATTTAAGACTCTCCTCCATTTGAGCAACAGAATAATTGCTCACACCTATATGTCGTATCTTCCCTTCTTTCTGTGCCTGCAGAAGAGTATTCATCGTCTCTTCAATAGGTGTGCTTTCATCCGGCCAGTGAACCTGATACAAATCAATGTAATCTGTACACAGTCTTTTCAAGCTCAGCTCTATCTCTTCTAATATGGATTCTCTGGTAGCCCTCTTTCTTATCGCCTTTAACTTCTCTTTTTTCCATATCAACCCGCATTTTGTCGCGATTATGACATCTTTGCGTTTTGATTGCAGGGCCTTACCTAATAGCTTTTCAGAATATCCAAAACCGTAGACCGGAGCAGTATCATAAAAATTAATGCCCAGATCAATTGCCTTTTCAATAGAACGGATAGAATTTTCTTCACCCTCAGTATTCCAGAAAGGTTTCCCCCCTATTCCCCACGCGCCGTAACCGATGATGGATACATTTAAATCACTTTTTCCGAGCTGTCTATATTCCATTATATATACTCTCTACTTGCCTTTAGTCTGGTTTAAATATGCCCTGCCACGGCGACATTCAGTTAATTTTAGAGAAACGTATTCTAACCTAAATTGAACGATTTGTGTAGCCGCATCCTGTAGGTTGCGTAACTCCTGAGAAATTCTCACACCCGTCGGATAATGTGAAATGTCTGCCTAGGCAGACGGCTACAATAATACAGAAAACAATTTCATTCAATTTATGTCGAAATAAAAATTAAATCTGCCACAAAGAGTAAATGCACTATTCTGTATTCTTCTTTCCTTCAACAAGAGGAACGAATCGCACAGGAATGGTTTTTTTTATTTCGAGGTTTCCGACTTCATCTTTTTCCACAATCAGCAGATCTTGACTAAAAGAATTATTATCAACAGGAATTACCATCCTTCCTCCCGGTTTAAGTTGTTCTATTAAGGAAGCAGGAATATCTGGTGCGGCGGCTGTGACTATTATGGCATCGAATGGTGCTTTTTCCGGTAAGCCGAGTCCACCATCTGATATCTTTACTTCTACATTATCGTATGCCAGTTTTTTCAACAGTTCAGCTGCCTGAGTCCCTAGCGCTTCGATTATTTCTATAGAATATAACTTCTTGACGATAGTAGACAGAACAGCAGCCTGATATCCCGAACCGGTTCCAATTTCAAGTACGATATCATCATTATCAACATCAAGCATTTCAGTCATCAGTGCCACTATGTATGGCTGGGAGATCGTTTGTCCTGATCCTATAGGTAATGGCTGATCAAAGTAACTGCCTCGTCTGTATCCCACCGGGACAAACAGGTGCCTCGGTACACTATTCATTGCATCAAGAACTTTTTTGCTTTTTACGCCTCGTGCCACTATTTGTTGCTCAACCATCATCTCTCTTTGCAGAGCATAGTCTTCTGCTTTAGATTTTGCCTCCTTACCATTTACAATTGAAACATCTCCTCTGTTTATAAAGGGACGAAAACTGTAAAAGATACATGATATAATGATCACGATTATTATAAGGGCTAAAAATTTCATTTTTCCACTTAGGTTAAAAGATTTATGTCTAAATTATAACACTACAGTAAACAGTGTCAAGAAAGCGATACCCCCTAAATACCAGGTTTTTCTTGCATCAGATCCGTTTTATAACTATACTCACAACCTGAATATAATTGGGATAACTACTCTTAATTTAGATGAAAAAACCAAAGATAAAAAAGAACTTAAAAGAAGAATGTTTTGTTATTGATACAAGCATTTTTACTAATCCGGATGTATATATTACTTTTGGAAGAACACCAACTACTGCCCTCAAAAATTTCCTGAAACTGATAACAAAACTTGAATGTCCTAACTTCTATATGCCCCCATCGATTTACGAAGAACTAATGGATTTTGTAGATATTGACAAAATACCAAAGGATCTTCAGGTAAGGATTTTTCAGAAGCCGCCTATGAAGTATGAGATGAATGTTCCCGCTTTCCTGCTTTATGAGTTAATAGAGGACGTGCGCCATAGAATAGATAAAGGCTTAAGGGTGGCAGAGCAGGCCGTTAGAGAAGTAATAAATGATAATGAACCGGATACGATAAATAACCTGAGGAGAAAGTATCGTTCGGCATTAAGAGAGGGAATAATTGACAGCAAGGAGGATGTCGACTTGATATTACTGGCAAGGGAGTTGGATGGCATTCTGGTTACTGCCGATAAAGGGATAATGACCTGGGCCGACAAGCTGGGAATTCGTTATGTTGAATCACGCAATCTTCGCGGGATCATAAACAGTCTAATCAAAATGTGAATGGCCATCCCAGTGTTTTTGAATCACTTCATATGATGGGAAACATCTCCTGACAAATTCTACATGCCAGTGTTGCCCAACTTTTTCCTGCCGAACCGGATTGGCGTCCACTTTACACTTATGAAAATGTTCAAAT
>CAXMPV010000060.1:0-9663 GCA_964195175.1 uncultured Thermodesulfobacteriota bacterium
GGTGCTTGCTTATCCCATAAATATAAGTTAATGAGATAACAATTCTTTTTTCTCCAGGAATATCAACTCCTGCAATTCTTGGCATTTAATATAATCCTTTCAAAATATAATAAATCTACTTAATATCCTAAGGCATCAGAGTTGTAACTTACTTTCCCTGCCTCTGTTTATGCCTCGGATTAGTACAAATCACGCGCACAACTCTTTTACGCTTTACAACCTTACAATTTTCACATATCCTCTTTACGGATGCCCTAACTTTCATGTTTTTTCCTTTTTAGCCCTGACGGTAAATAATTCTTCCTTTGCTAAGGTCATATGGTGACATTTCTATAGTAACCTTATCACCTGGAAGAATGCGAATAAAATGCATTCTCATTTTCCCTGACACATGAGCAAGCACTTCATGGCCATTTTCTAATCCAACGCGAAACCTGGCATTAGGTAATGCTTCCTTTACAACTGCTTCAACTCTTATAGGTTCTTCTTTGGCCATAAATAAACTCTAGCATGTGCTTTTTGTAAAAGCAAGACACTCTTCCTCTAAATAGTAAGTATTTCGGCTCCGTTTTCTGTAACGACAATAGTATGTTCAAAATGTGCTGAAAGCTTTCTGTCTTTTGTTACAACAGTCCATTTGTTTTTCAAAACCTCAGTATCGTACTTTCCAACACATATCATTGGCTCAATCGCTAATGCCATCCCCTGTAATAATATGTCATCTGCCTTTAGCAACTCTTTACTGACAAAATTAGGAATCTGTGGATCTTCGTGCATCTGTCTACCAATGCCATGGCCCGTGTAATCACGTATTACTGAAAACCCTTTACACTCAACGTAATCTTGTATTGCTCTTGAAACGTCAGATAACTTATTGTTCGCACATGCCTTTTCAATAGCCTTATTAAGAGACTCTTCACATACCTGCAATAAAGATTCTGCTTCTTCAGAAATCTCACCTATTGGGACTGTTATTGCTGCATCGGCTACATATTTATTAAATTCCACCCCAATGTCAACACTCAATATATCGCCATCACGTAGCTTCCTCTTATCCGGAATTCCATGAACTATCTCTTCGTTAATAGACGCACAAATACTTTTTGGATAGCCCCTATAACCTTTGAATACCGGTATGCCACCTTTCTGTACTACATATTCTTCTAGCCTTGTATTTAAATCTTCTGTAGAGACACCTTCTTTTGCAATCTCTCTCGTCATCGCAAGCGCATCAGCTACAATTCGCCCTGCTTTACGCATTATTTCTATTTCACGCTCAGACTTACGTACTATCACCAGACGCTACTCCATATTCCTTTTTTCCTCAGACATAGAACGTAATCCAGCAAGGATATTTTTCTGTATTTCCTTTTTGTCTCCGTTGCAATCGACTTCTACTAATATACCTTTTTTATTATAGTAATCAATTAATGCTTCTGTCTGCTCTTTATATACTTTTAATCGTACTTTTATTGTTTCCGGATAGTCATCCTTACGCTGACATAGCTTCTCTCCACATTTGTCACACACATTCTTCTTCAGCGGGGAGCTAAATATTTCATGATAGTGCGCTCCGCATGATTTGCAAAGCCGCCTACCTGAAATACGCGTAATTATAACTTCTTCAGATGCTGTAAAGCTGAATACTCTGTCTAGTTTTTTTTCTACTTTTTCCAGCGTACTATCAAGTACCCTTGCTTGCGATAAGTTCCTCGGAAAGCCATCTAGAATAAATCCTTTGTCACACTCTGCCGAATTTATCTTATCCGCAACTATATTAACAATTAACTCATCAGGAACCAGCAAACCGTTTTCAATATATTCCCTGGCTTTCAGCCCTATCTCTGTTTTAGCATCGACAGCAGCCCTCAAAAGGTCGCCAGAAGAAATATGGCTTAAATTTCCCTCTAAACTAATTCTTCCGGCCTGCGTACCCTTACCCACACCGGGAGGGCCATGAAATATAAGCCTCAACCCCTTCTGCCTCTTACCTTATTGCTACCACCCAGAAAGCCACCATAATGTCTCATAATCAAATGAGATTCTATTTTTTGTACTAAATCTAAAGCCACACCAACTACAATTAAAAGCCCAGTTCCACCATAAAAACTGGCAACGGCTCTATTTAACTCAAATCCCCCGGCAATAATCATTGGCAACACTGCGATTAATGACAAGAATGCAGCACCTGCAAGTGTGATTCTGCTCATAACGCCTTCAAGATAATCAGCCGTTCGATGCCCTGGTCTAATACCTGGAATAAAGCTACCATAATCTCTCATATTATTGGACATTTCCTTCGGGTTAAACTGTATAGCTGTCCAAAAATAACAAAAGAAAGCAATTAACACAACATACATAACTACGTATACAAATCCGCCCGAAAAGGCTTCTGACACTCGCGACGTAATCCAATACCAAAACGTTCCAGGTTCGAACCTTACTTGTAATCCCTTAGTTATAGCTGCAGGAAAGATCAATAGTGATTGTGCAAAAATTATTGGCATAACTCCTGCTTGATTTACTTTAAGTGGCAGAAAATGTTTCTGTCCGCCATAAACCCTTCTACCTCTTGTATGTTTCGCCTGCTGCACAGGAATACGCCTTTGCCCTTGAGTAATGTAAACTACTCCTGCGATTATCGCAAAGAACATAGCTATCAACAACAGCAATTTCGCTATACCTATCTCGTGCTCAGCAGGAGCTACCGAGAATGTAAAGTTTTGCAGAATCTGACTGAACGCCCATGGCAGCCTATCGATAATCCCTATCATGATAATTAGAGAGATACCACTGCCAATACCGTGTGCATCAATCTGTTCTCCTATCCACATCAACAACACAGTTCCTGTAGTCAAAAGAACTGCAGCCATAAGCTGAAACTGAATACCTTGTATGTGTATAGGCACAACAGACACTCCATTAATTTCGATCGCGTACAGAGTACGTATCATTATGAAGGCCTGAAAAAGGCACAAAGCAACTGTAGTCAGTCTTGTATATTGATTTATTTTTTTCCTGCCAGCATCTCCCTCTTTTTGCAATCTCTCAAGAAAAGGAACAACACCAACAAGAAGTTGAAATATAATGGAAGCACTGATATACGGCATAATCCCCAAACCGAAGATTGCACCCGAACTCATTGCTCCACCAGCAAACAAATCGACCAACCCTAGCAACTGCCCTACACCAGATTGTGTAAACTGTTGAAAGTATGTCTTAAGCACAGTGGTATCAATGCCGGGCATCGGAATAAAAACACCTAGCCGGCAGACTGCAAGTAATCCCAGAGTTATGAGTAGCTTATTCCTCAACTCAGGAATTTTAAACATATTAGTAAACTTCTCTATCATGATAACGCTTCTGCAGCTCCTCCCGCGTCTTTAATTTTGGCAATTGCTGCCTCACTAAATTTGTGTGCAGCAATAGTTAGCGATTTCGTCAACGCTCCTTCAGCCAAAACTTTCAAATCATATTTTGTATTCTTTATCAATCCAGAATCTTTTAGTTTTTGCAAATCGACACGAGTTCCAGAATCAAAACTTTCAAAATCCTTGATGTTCAATATTGTATACTTTTTCTTAAAAGGGTTGTTAAAACCTCTTTTAGGGATTCTACGAAACAAAGGCATCTGCCCACCTTCAAATATCGTTCTTAATTTATTACCTGAACGAGATTTTTGACCTTTAAATCCCTTACAACTTGTTTTACCGTGACCAGACCCTGGTCCTCGTCCAACACGTTTTTTTCTTTTTACTTTTTGGAATGTTTTTTTAGCATCTATCAAATTCATCCTATCTTAACACCTCTCAATAATTCAACCTCCTGCTTGGTCCTTAACGATTTAAGACCTTCAGCTGTAGCCTTTACAACATTCAGGGGATTTCGCGTTCCATAACATTTTGTTAAAATATCCGTAATACCAACAGATTCCAGTACCGATCTTGCTGAAGTCCCCGCTTTGATTCCGGTTCCTGGCGCCGCTGGTTTCATAAATACCCTTGCAGTTTTATAGCATCCCCACACTTCGTGCGGTATCGTTCCATTAATAATGGGTATTGAATAAGTATATCTGTTAGCATCCTTTACTGCCTTTCCAACTGCATTTGGCACTTCTCTTGCTTTACCAAATCCATAACCAACAGTTCCTTTTTTATCACCAACAACCACTAATGCACTAAAGCTCATACTCTTTCCACCCTTAGTCACATTAGTACATCTATTTATTTTTACAACGGTTTCTTCTAATTGATTAGTTTCTTTTTTGTACGCCAAAAGAGCCTCCTATTATTTACAATATTTCTTTAGATAAGTGCCTTAGTAAACAAGATTATTTTTTCTTGCGCTGTCAGCCAAAGCCTTAACTCTCCCATGATACTTGTATCCACCTCTATCAAAGACAATTTTGGTAATCCCAAGCTTCGACGCTTCCTCTGCTATTTTCTGACCTACCAACTCCGCTGCCTTTACGTTTCCACCATATGGTGTTTTATCTCTAATATCTTTTGCCAATGATGAAGCACTCGCCAGTGTAACACCGTCAGTGTCATTGATTATCTGACAATAAATATTCTTTGAACTTCTGAACACACTTAATCTCGGCATCTCTTTAACACCAAAGATTTTTTTTCTAATTCCCTTACGGCGTCTAAGCCGTTTTTTATTTTTTTTCTTGATAATATCCATAGACTTGTTTTTTAAGTAAAAAGATGTACAAAACTACTATTTAGCAGCTACCGCCTTGCCGGCCTTTCTGCGGATAACCTCATCAGCGTACTTTACACCCTTCCCTTTGTATGGCTCAGGAGGACGCAAGCGCCTAATATTTGCCGCAAACTGACCGACTTTTTGTTTATCAATACCAGAAACTGTAAATTTCCCGGGATTTGTCTGATTTTGAATTTCAATCTTTATATCTTTCGGAATTTCTACGTTTACAGGGTGTGAAAACCCTAATTGCAACACCAGCCCTTCTCCCTGCATTTTTATATTGTACCCTAATCCGACTATTTCCAGACTCTTAGAAAATCCACTTACAACGCCGTGAACATTGTTTGCCAAAAGAGTACGTGTCAAACCATGAAGCTCCCTACATTGTCGTTCTTCAGAGGGGCGTATTACACTGAACTGTTTTGCCTCTTCATCAATCTCCACTTTCATCAATGAATGAATTGGCTGTACTATTGTTCCTTTAGATCCTTCTATTGTTACGGTATCTTTATCA
The DNA here is from genome assembly GCA_964195175.1 of uncultured Thermodesulfobacteriota bacterium. Taxonomy (GTDB): domain Bacteria; phylum Planctomycetota; class Brocadiia; order Brocadiales; family Scalinduaceae; genus Scalindua. Next base: position 5,225 of record CAXMPV010000060.1, read on the forward strand.
CATTTTACTTTGACACCGTCTGGTATTGGGATGGGTTTTTTTCCTATTCGCGACATATTTTTTTTGTATTACTGTAAAATATAAAATTATATTATTCTGTTTGAGTAAACAAGCCAACATATGCCTTATTTACCATACTGTACAAATATGCTCTCCACCTATCTTATGTGCTCTACACTCTTTATTACTCAAAATCCCTTTCGAAGTCGAAAATATTGATATACCTATACCGTTAAGCACCCTGCCTATATCCTCTACCCCTTTGTATATTCGCTTGCCCGGCTTACTTTCTCTTTTAATATGGCTAATTACTTTCTGGTTTAAAGGCCCATATTTCAGATATACCCTCAGCATTCCTTGTTTCTCATCAGGAATTTCTTTAAACTCCTTTATAAATCCTTCTTTTTTCAAAACTTCTGCAATACCAATCTTAATACGTGAAGACGGAATATTTACAGTCTCTCTTCCGACCATAATTCCGTTACGTATTCTTGTCAACATGTCCGCAACCGGATCCGTCATACTCATTTTAGTAAACCCCTCTGCACGTTATAAAAATCCTTGTTTTTACGCTCTACCAACTTGCCTTTTTTACTCCGGGTATTTCACCCTTAGAAGCAAGGCTTCTAAAACACAACCTACATATTTGAAATTTTCTGTAATACGACCTAGGCCTTCCACAAAGCTGACACCTATTATACCTTCGGGTCTTGTATTTTGGTTCCTTCTTAGATTTGACTATTAATGCTTTTCTTGCCATATATACTCCGCGTGTTTAGAAATACGTTATTAATTTAAAATTCTCAGAAAACAAATTATGACCTAAAAGGCATTCCAAATAGCCTCAGCATTTCACGTGACTGCTCATCCGATTTCACAGATATTACAAACGTAATATCCATACCCTGAACAAATTCTATATCGTCAATATCTATTTCAGGAAAAACCGCCAATTCACTTATACCCAAAGTATAGCACCCACGGCCATCAAACGACTTAGCCGAAAGACCACGAAAATCTTTTATTCTCGGCAAAACAATACTTATCAAGCGATCCATAAATTCATACGCCATTCTATCACGAAGTGTAACTTTACAGCCAACTGGATCACCTTTTCTCAACTTGAAACCGGCTATATCCTTACGAGCTCTGGTCATAGCAGGCTTCTGGCAAGAAAGTGTTGCCAGGTGCTTCATCGCATCCTCAAGGAGCTTTTTATTTTCCTTAGCCCGTCCAACACCCATATTTATAACGATTTTCTCCAGTTTTGGAACTTCCATCTTGTTCTTAAAGCTGAACTTTTCCATCAACTGGGGTACAATTTCTTCTTTATATTTCTCTATTAAACGCACCATACTTTATTTTATATCCTAGTTTTTAATTTTACTCAGAAGCAATTATTTCACTTCCACATTTATAGCATACTCTAATCTTATCACCATTTTCAAGAATCTTACTTCCGGTTCGTACACCCTTACCACTCTTCTCACAATTTTTATTTTGACATATTACCAATACATTCGATACAGATACGGGCGCTTCCATCTGTATGCGGCCACCCTCCGGGTTCTTTTCACTACGTTTTATATGCTTTTGAATGTAATTAATTCCTTCTACAATGACACGATTCTGCTTTGTCATCACATCCAATATTTTACCCGTCTTGCCAGCATCATCACCGGCAGTAACTTGTATAATGTCATTTTTTCTTACATGCATACCTTTTATCGACTCCCTTTTAGAATATTACATTTAAACTACTTCAGGAGCTAATGAAATTATTCTCATGAAATTCTTTTGTCTTAACTCTCTAGCAACTGCACCAAAAATCCTGGTCCCCTTCGGGCTCCCATCATCTTCTACAATTACAATTGCATTTCTATCAAATTTCAAATAAGAACCATCATCACGCCTGATATTTTTCTTTGTCCTGACGACCACACCCTTAGCAACATCACCTTTTTTTACAACTCCGTTAGGAATTGACTTCTTCACGGCAACCACAACGATATCACCAACTGACGCATACACACGCCTGGATCCTCCGAGCACCTTAATGCACTTAGCCATTTTTGCGCCTGAGTTATCGGCTACATCTAACATCGTTTGTTCCATTATCATTTTATCAACATCCTTTATTTTTCACAATACGAGTTAATCGCCAGCGCTTACTCTTGCTTATCGGCCTTGACTCTATAATCTCTACCTTATCACCTTGCACAGCCTTGTTTTCTTCATCATGTGCTTTATAAACAGTTACTTTTTTAACAACTTTTCCATAGCGGGGATGCTTTCTTCGCCTTTCCGCTTTCACCGTAATTGTATTTGTCATTTTATCACTTGAAACTACACCAATTACAGTCTTCCTGTTTTTTTTATTTTTTTCAGTTTCCATTGTATACTCTTCTTAATCCTTTTTCTTCTCAGTAAGGCCAGTGCTAATTCCCAATTCTACTTCCCTTAAAACAGTCTTTAATCGCGCGACATCTTTCCTTATTCGTTTGTATTGTGCAGAGTTAGGAATCTCTCCAGCCTGCCCTTGAAACCTAAAGTTCAATAGCTCTCTTTTGCAAGCGTCCAGCTCTTCAAGTATGTCCGGATGCGATTTTTCTCTAATTTCGCTTGCCTTCAAACCGCCACTCTCCTCTTAACAAATATAACCCGCACAGGCATCTTATATGCTATCCGATTAAATGCGGACTTAGCCATATCCTCTGTAACACCGCCCAGCTCAAATAGAACAGTACCAGGCTTGACAACTGCTACCCATTTATCAGGCTCACCCTTACCCTTACCCATTCTAGTTTCAATTGGCTTTGATGTAACCGACTTGTGCGGAAAAACCCTTATAAACAGCTTAGCTTCTCTTGGAATATATTGCGTTGCCGCCACCCTGGCAGCCTCTAAATGCTGTGCTGTTACCCAGCCCGGTTCAGTAGACTGCAGACCATAATCACCAAAGCATACAGTATTACCCCTTGTTGCATTTCCCTTAATCTTCCCTCTATGAGTCTTCCTAAACTTAACTCTTTTTGGCATCAACCGCATAATTAACCCCTTTTTCTATATCGACTAACCCTTTATATATCCAGACCTTAACTCCAATTGTACCATAAGTTGTCATAGACTCAGCAAACCCATAATCAATATTTGCCCTTATCGTGTGCAAAGGAATGCTTCCTTTAGTAGCGCCTTCTGTCCTTGCTATCTCTGCCCCACCTAAACGCCCGGCGACCTGAACCTTGATTCCTTTTGCACCAAACCCCATTGTACTCTCAACTGATTTTTTTATTGCCCTTCTATAGGCAGCCCTCTTTTGTAATTGCTCAGCTATACTCTCTGCAACCAGCTGAGCCTCTAGCTCTGGCCTGCCAATCTCTTGAATCTTTATATCCACACCTTTTTCAACTATTTTCCCAATACCACTTTTTAATTTTTCAATTTCAGAACCCTTACGGCCAATTATCAAGCCAGGCCTTGCAGAATAGATTATAATCTTCGCACCTTCATCACGTGTTCTTTCAATTTCTACTTTAGAAATTCCCGTGAAACTGTAATTCTTTTTAATATATTTTCTTATTTTCTGATCTTCTACAAGCAACTTGCCGAAGTTCTTCTTATCAGCGTACCACCGTGAACGCCAGCTTTCTGTTATTCCTAATCTAAACCCTATTGGACAAACTTTTTGACCCATACTTGCCTTTCTAATTATAATACATAAATAATGTCACTTTAAACGCTAGACTTCTTTCAAAAAAAAAGAATTTATTTCTATTTTTTTCTGTCAGACAGCACTAGAGATATATGACTTGTACGTTTCTTAATCATCGAAGAAACACCTCTTGCCCTTGGCCTGAACCACTTACGTGCAGGACCTCCGTCCACATATATTTCTTTAATAAATAAAGAATCTATATCCACACTCTGATCTTCACTGGCACCCGCGATTGCCGCCCTTAGTGTTTTGTCCACAAAGAAAGAGGCTCTCTTATTTGTCAGCCTCAACGCCTCTAAAGCGTGATTTACAGTTTTTCCCCTTATCAGATCAACAACATATCTTGTCTTCCTCGGAGACATCTTAACGTATCTACAACTTGCTTTAAAATTCATTTTAATTAGTCAATTATTATTAATAATTCTAATTCATACTTCATACATTACCGCTACAACTACTTCTTCTTCGTCCCACCATGACCTCTGTATGTTCTCGTAGGTGCAAACTCTCCTAGCTTATGCCCAACCATATCCTCCATAATAACAAGCTTATGGAATATTTTACCATTATGAACCATAAATGTATGTGACACAAACTCCGGAGTAATTATACAACTCCTAGCCCACGTACGAATAGGATCTTTAACACCAGTATCCCTTTGTTTTATAACCTTCTTAAGTAATTTGCTATCTACATAAGGGCCTTTTTTAACTGAACGTCCCAT
>CAXMPV010000061.1:0-9659 GCA_964195175.1 uncultured Thermodesulfobacteriota bacterium
CACCATCTCAACCAATGGCGCACTCTTTGCAACGGTTTTATCTTCCCATGGCCAATAAAACACCCTGCCGGGGCCCCTGAAAAACTGTCCGACAACTATCAGGATATACCACATTGCATAACCAAAGCAGAAAGCAGATATTGCAATCGGCCTTGCTCTAAAGGAGTACCTTCCAATGCCGGACTCTTTATTTGGATCAATAAATGGAAGCACTATCAAGCCTACAAGTAAAATAGAAGGGATTACAACCCCTGCCAGCCATGGGTCAAAATATACAAGCAGTTCCTGCAGCCCGATAAAATACCACGGAGCCCTCTCATCAAGTGGCGTATCGGATGGATTTGCTAATTCCTTCAGAGGTGCATCCATATAAAGAGACCACACCATAATGATGAAGGTAAACAACAACCCTGCAATAAACTCTATCCCGACAGAGTCACGGAGGTGCTTGACTGTATAGTCCTGCTGTTTCGGAGTTAACGTTTCAAAACCTTCTTTATAGTCAGTATGCACATCAAGATCTTTGATGTACTCCCACTCTCCCTTTGACATACGGACGATTACTTCATCCTTGTCTTTTGACTCGTTTTGTTCTTCATCCATATCTTGTACTTCCTGAAATAATGTATGTTACGTACTGTCTTTAAAGGCGAAACTAAAGTGGCCCTGAAACCCCTCCCGCTCTCCTAATTCGCCAGAAATGGAAACCCATTAAACCGGCTATTCCGAGAGGGAGTGCTATTGCATGTAAAAGATAAAATCTTAATAATGTGGGCTGCCCAACTGCAGCGCCACCTACCAGAATGGAATTCATGTCTTTTCCCGACTCTAATAGTGCGAATGGCCCCTTTGCCCCTAACAACGGAGCGTTCTCTCCCATACTACATCCTATAGTAACACCCCAGTAAGCCAGTTGATCCCACGGAAGTAAGTACCCTGTAAAGCTTGAAAGCATAGTGAACACCAGCAGAATTACCCCTACAATCCAGTTTAACTCCCTTGGAGGCTTATATGCTCCTGTCAAAAACACACGCAACATGTGAAGGGATACAAACATTACCATTAAGTGCGCAGTCCACCTATGCATGTTTCTAATTAAAACTCCAAATGGCACAATATATCGAAAGTCCTCAACATTCGCATAAGCCTTGTTGACATCCGGGTTGTAATAAATCATCAGGAACGCTCCCGTGCATGTGAGCAATGCAAAGAAAAAAACGCTTAATCCCCCAAGGCAAAATGTGTACATTATAATTCTTTTACCGCCCACACTCATGTTGTACGGGTGCAATTGCATGATCTTGGCAATTCCGCGCATTAAGCTATTTATTGGAGAAAAAGGTTTGAATTCACCAAACAAAAGGTCTCCAAATATAGCCTTCCATACTTGCGTACCCTTTGCCAACTCTTTTATACTTTTACCTTTTTCTTCTTTTTCCTTTTTTTCTTCCATAATCGAACCAACTCCTTATCAAAGTGACATAACAGCCATTGCCTGACAAGTTGTAATTCAAAATTACTTTTTACGAAACCTAAACATACTCAAAAGCTATTACCCTGTCTCGACAGGCAGTATATAATCAATATCGACAAGCCTGTCCTTGTCTACAAGCAAACGGCCATCATCACTTACCTCAACATATGCATGCGCCAAAGGCTTTGGCGGAGGACCGGCAAAGTTAACTCCATTTTTGTAAAACTGCCCACCATGGCACGGGCATTTGAATATTTGCTCTTTCTCAAGCCATCGAGGCTGACATGATAAGTGCGTACATACCGCGATAAGCGCATATATACCTTTTTCCTCCCTGATAATCCATACCTTGCGCGTTTCTATGAGTGTCACAGAGCCCAGAGGATAATCTTCCGGCTTGCCTGCTTTAAAAATACTTGATGGTTCATACGATACTCTGGGGATCAAATAACGAACGACAGAATAACTCCACATAGAAACAAGTCCCCAGAATGAGAGCCATGCTCCCCAGAAAAGGGATCTTCGCGTAATCGTCTTTGGATGGGCAAGAAGAGAACCTGGGTCGTAAGATTCACTAATTTCTGCTGCAGACTTTTCCCTTATAGTCTTTAAGTATTTAACGTCAACCTTATCAGCCATAATTAAATCTTAATAAGAAACGATGGATGTAAAATGTAGAAACTGAAAAATATTGCTCAAGTGAGCTATCGCAACCTGAGAGGACATTCGTCTAACACTACATCATGCTTGATTGGTGGGCCAAAAATGGTATCTAAAAGACGACTTCTTCATCTTTCGAAGCCGGTCAATCCCAAAGATTGTCTTGGATAAATACAGAAGAAGTGGAACAAAGAATCTCAATGGGCTTTACCAACTATCCATATTCAGGCCACTGTAACTATTTATCAGAAAATACGGAATTTACTCAGAAACACACTACCTATAATACTATAACAACGAAACACCGCTTGCTCATTGTTATATCCAGAATACCAAAATATGTTTTCTGATCTCTTTAGCGTAAGCTTTGCGCAAAAAATATACCAGAAAAGTATCAAGTAACACAAAAGAACACAAACAACATAAGTACCGACTATTAAAATACATATGTAAATATACTTTTGATCATGCGATTTAGATGTTGTTTTTCTGTGCTGATATTATGACAGACTGTCAATACACATTACAATTCAAGAAAATTGTAGACATTATGTCAGAACCTGACAGTACTTGTTTTGTTGACTCGGAAGAAATATAGCACGGTTAACTGTGGTAAAATACACTTGTAATCAAAACAATGAAACTGTAAACTTTTTTTGTGAGCATTTCTGGAATCACACTGTAGCGATTCTTAAATATTGACACTAAAAATTAAAGAGGAGCGTATGATGAAAAGAGCCGTGATTGTGTTAAATACAGCTGTTTTACTAATAATATTCTCTTTTTACGGGTGCGGCATTGCAGATCAAACGAATAGCGATTTAGATAATGCTTCCTCAACTGCCCAATCACCAGAGGCAACTACACACGTTGTCAAGATGACTGGTGATTATGAGTTTGTTCCATCTTCATTAACGATTAAGCGGGGAGATAGTGTGGAATGGGTTTTGATCAAAGGAAATCACGAAGTAGCAAGTGGGACAGTAATTGAAACGGAAGACGGAAGGGAGGGTGTACCTGATGGCCTCTGGGATTCAGGCAAAATGGCTGCTGGAAGTTTTACCTACACCTTTAACTCTACCGGTACGTTTCCTTATTACTGTGATTCTCATGTTGATGTAGGAATGATAGGGACGATTACAGTTCAGTAATTTCCTCATGAAGAATATCAATATGTGATTCGATACAGCCAACTGGGCATGTACACAAAATCTTCTATTTACTACATTACTGATTTATTATCTCAAGCTTCTTAATTGAATAATGATACCAGAAATATCAATCCAATAACATGGGCCTCTGGAGGTAAATATTACGTTGCATAGCAAATCCACAGCATTAAACCTTGTCAAGGCAGCAATGGTTACGCTGCTAATCCTTCCTTGTATGTCGTTTGTTGGATGCAGCAAAACCGACAAAGACAAAGCAAACAAAAACACAACGGACAAAGTGATCACGTTAATCCAATGGCTTAAGGATAAAGACAGAAGTGTACGGCAGATGGCAGCAGAGCAGCTGGGAGAGAGAAAAGATGCCCGCGCAGTCGAATCCCTAATTGCAGCGCTGGAGGACAGTGACAAAAGCGTACGGTGGAGTGCAGCAGAGGCACTGGGAGAGATAAAGAATACTCGCGCTGTTCAACCCCTGATTGATACGCTGAAGGACAGTGACAAAAGCGTACGGTGGAGTGCAGCAGGGGCACTGGGAGAGATAGGCGCACCAGCAGTTGAACCCCTGATTGCCGCATTGGAAGGCAGTGACAGCAGAGTCCGGCAGTATACAGCTGCAGCGCTGGGAAAGATAAAGGATGCACGCGCTGTTGAACCATTGATTACTGCCTTGAAGGATGCCAACAGCAATACCCGGAACGCTGCAGCAAGAGCGCTTGGAAAGATAAAGGACGCACGCGTTGTTGAACCATTGATTGTCGCACTCAAAGACGATGACAGCGGTGTCCGGCGGGATGCAGCAGGGGCACTGGGAGAAATAAAGGACGCGCGCGCTGTTCAACCCCTGATTGATGCACTGAAGGATAATAACAGCACTGTCCAGTGGTGTGCTGCAGAGGCATTGGGAAAGATAAAGGATGCCCGTGCAGTTGAACACTTAATTGATACACTGGAATATAATGATAGAGATGTCTGGAGGAAGGCAGAAGAGGCACTGGAAGAAATAGAGGGAAAATGAAATATTCACTCAAAATTTTTGCCGTATTCATCGGAATATCAATAGCCACTGCTTCCTGCAAGAAATCTGAGAAAATAAAGATTGAAAGAGTTGAGAAGGCTGAATCGCTTGCCCAAGACCAGGGAAGTCTGGCAGGGGCCATGAAGAAGGCATCAAGGACAATGAGGAGACTGGCAAGGACGGTGGAAAATAGTGACTGGGTTGAAATGGCTAAGTGGGCAGAAGAGCTCGAAGAAAATATAGGCTTTAATTGCGTCGAACTATATATGATTGAAAATAATGATGTTTCAAATGAGTTTATGTTATTAAGCAGCCAATTTAACAGTGCATTAAATAAATTGATTTCGTGCCGCAAAAACCAAGACACCGATAAAGCGAATCTGGAATTTAATAATCTGGTAAAGTCGTGTGACGCATGTCATGAAAGTTTTAACAGAGACGCAAAAACAAAATTAGACTTTACAGATTCAGAGCATAGGTAGATATACTAAAACCGGTTTGGTTTTTTAAGCGCCTAAAGCCATCATGCCGTTGCAACTTCCTCCTCAGTCAGGTAGCAAGCGGGGTCCGCCCCGAATGGATCGCCGCACACCTCCTCTGCCCTGGCCCCGCACCCCCTGCAAAGGTGATTATGTCTGCACCTCCCGCACTTACCCTTGAGATATTGAGTTTTATCCTTCATCATTGCGAGGATCTCGTTTTCCTCGTCAAAACAGATGTCGCTAAGTTTTTTCTCCCGAATATTGCCAATTGTTCGGCTCTGCCAATAGGGGCAGAGGTGCACATTACCCCGATAGTCCACGTTGACAATTCTGTCTCCTGCCGGACAACCGCCCTGCCTGGCAAGAAGCTTCTCCATCTCAGCAGCGAGCTCCGGCTCACGTTCTGCAACACGTTGCAGCAGGTAAACACCGTCGTCGTATAATTGTTCGGTAACAACCTCCATCTCCGGATTCTTCATCGCATAATTAATAAGAAAGTCAATGATTCCCCTCCGCTCTTCCTTCACGTCCTTCCAGTCTCTGCCTTCAATGTGCTGACAAACAGCGAATCTTTTTAATCCTGTATTTTCGATAGTTTCGATTATGGAAGGCATCTGAGACAGATTAAACTCTCCAATCGTAATTCTCACACCACATCCCACCCCTTCGTCCCGGAGGTACTCCATAGCAGGCTTAGCTTTTTCTAACCCAGCAATAACATCCATGGCACCGCTTATCTGAGAAAACCCGTCCATATCAATTCCCACATAGGAGATACCAGACGCTGCTATATCTTTTGCGGTTTGCTCTGTTATAAGGGCGGCGTTGCTGGACAAAATGATCCTCAATCCCTTATCACGAGCGTGACCTGCAAGTGTGAAGAAATCATCCCTGGTTAAGGGTTCTCCCCCGTAGACAGAGATCATAGGAACCTTAATTGATGCCATATGGTCAATAAACTCCATGGCCTCCTGTGTGGTTAACTCATCACTCTCTGCCTCAAGAGCAGAGCCGAGGTGACACATATCGCAGGAGAAGTTGCACTTCCGGGTAATATTCCAGATCACCATAGGGGCTTTGACATTTGCGTACCTGATAAGATGTTTTGGCACCTCATCCGCTCTTTTGTTGTGGTGTTTTTTTACATCCCGGGCCGTCTCCTTTACCTTGAGCAGTCGGCTGAAGTTAATCATGCCGTGCCTCCTTATGCACCGGTTTAAGAATCTCCTCCTCGGTTAAGTAGCAACTCGGGTCAGGGGCACCAAAATCGTTATAAACCGCAAGGGCCCTGGCCCGCGAGCCACCCCTGCAGATTTCCAGAAACCGGCATTCAGTGCACTTGCCGTGGAGCAATCCTTCCCTGTTTCTGAGCTTCCACAGAAACTCGTTATCACTGTTCCATATATCTTTAAGGCTTCTCTCCCGGATGTTCCCCAGTTCTGTTTTCAGGTGTTGACTGGCGTAAACATTGCCTACTTCGTCTATGTATGCAAGTTTCTCCCCACAGCCTTCACCGCCGTTGCGGAGGAAGTGCTCGTATGCTGCCTCGGCTTTTTGTGGATCTTCCTTCAATACTTTCATGTAAATATAGGCGGCATCAGCGTAATTTCCAACAGTGAGGACCTCAAGGTCATGGTTGTGACTGTTTATCTCAACGGTTTTCCTGAACAGGCTATCCACTGCTCTCCGCCGCTCTTCTGGCGACAAGTCGTTATCCATGAGTTCCTTCCCACGACCAGAGTACTCAAGATGATAGACACATAGACGATGAAAACCTTCCTCAACTAGGAGATCCATAATCTCCGAAAGTTCATGGCAATTGTGCCTGGTCATAGTAAACCTCAGTCCTGTCTTTATCCCGGCATCGCGAAGGTTCCGCATTCCCTGGAGTGCATTGCTATAAGCATTCCCACTTCCCCTGAAGTAGTTGTTCGTCTCGGCCAGGCCATCCAGGCTGACTCCAACGTATCCAAACCCGGCATCTGCCGCCTTTGCCGCTATCTCCGGAGTAACTATAGTTCCGTTGGAAGAGACTATGACCATCAAGCCTATCTCCCTGGCATAGCGTCCCAGCTCGAAAACATCCGCTCGTAAAAAAGGCTCACCACCAGAGAGTATCATAAATGGTGAGCCACACTCCTTCAGTCCGTCAAGCATTCTTTTTGCTTCATCGGTCGAGAGTTCACCTTCAGAGGCGGTATTACCACCGGAATAGCAGTGCATGCAATCTAGATTACATTTCTTCGTCGTACACCATACAACAACCGGTGCAGAGCCTTCACTGCGCTTATGGCGAAGGGCCTTATTTTCAAGTTTCTCCGATACCAGTATCCTGCTAACTTCTATCATGTAAGGATCCAAAAAAAATAATTTTACTATTTATCGTGCTCAGTTTTAGTCGACCTGAATGAGTTGAACCAGAAGCACAGCCTTCGCTGCGTTGAGGATTATGCGAATGAAGATCTGACAAAGATGGACCGATGATATAATCGTCCAGCTAGTGCCGTTCGCCATCCCCGACGCATTCTTGCGGGAACAAGAGAGAATGTAAAGTTACTTTTTCTCTGACCCTAGCCAAACCTTCGCCCCGCTAATCTCCTCCTCTGTCAGGTAGCATGCAGGGTCTTCTCCAAAAGGATCACCACAAGTAACCTCTGCCCTGACCCTGCATCCCATGCAAAGATGACTAAGCTTGCACCTTCCGCACTTGTCCTTTAGATAGCGTGTTTTGTCCCTCATCTTGGCAAGTATCTCAATCTCCTCGTCAAACCAGATTTCGCTCAACTTCTTCTCCCGAATATTGCCTATTGTCCGGCTCTGCCAGTATGGACAGAGATGCACGTCCCCACGATTGTCCACGTTCGCAAGCCCGTCCCCTGCCGGACAGCCGCTCTGCATGGCAAGGAGTTTTTCCACCTCAGCAGCGCGCTCCGGGTCGTGCTCTGCAACGTCTTGCAACAGGTAAATACCGTCGGCATAGTTATCGGCCGTGACAATGTTCATGCCATTGCTCACCTTGGCTTCCTTGATTATATAATCCATCACCTCTCTCCGCTGATCGTTGAAAATGTCCCAGTCTATAATCTCCTTCCCTCTGCCACCATACACGAGCTGGAAGAGTGAGAATCTTGGTATTTTTTCTCGCCTGGTTATCTCAAGGACCTTGGACAACTCGTTGTAGTTCTGATTGGTAATGGCAAACCTCACGCCTGTTCTAACTCCTGCCTCCATGAGATTCCTCAACCCCTGAAGTGACTTCTCAAAGGCCCCCTTAGCCCCACGAAAGCTATCGTGAACTTCTTCGGTGCCATCCAGACTAACGCCTACATAGGCGAAGCCGGCTTCCTTGATCTTCTTTGCCACTTCCTTCGTTATAAGGGTGCTGTTCGTCGACAGTATGGTTCTAAGCCCGAGCTTCATGGCGTACACGTTAAGCTCATATATATCTTCTCGCAGCAGAGGCTCGCCACCTGAGAAAACAAGCATAGGTGATTTTATAGCCGCCAGATCATCGATCATATTCATCGCCTCCCTGGTCGTGAGATCTCCCATATCTTCCTCAGATTCTGCCTCTTCCGGCCCCACCGCGTTAATATAGCAGTGGGCGCAGCTCAGATTGCACTTCCTGGTTACATTCCAAACCACCATAGGAGAAGCGGTCTTAGAGAAGCGAAGCATCCATTTTGGTGTCTCCTCCTTGACTGCTGAGTATCTTTTTATTTCATCCAGTGTTTTTGTGCTTTGTAAAAGTTTCGAACAATTTATCATCCAACACCGCGTCTTTCAATCTGGAAAAAAAGAAAAAATAAAACAGGCACGGACAAATACAATTTGCCCGTGCCTTCCTGTAACCTACTTAGATAATACGGAGAACCTGTCAATATATGTCATGCACTGTGTTGTACACATTGAACTTACCCGTAGGCGTGAGAAGGTTCTTTATCCTTGCTTTCTCTGTAAGGGTCTTGTCGTCGAAAATTACTATCTCGCCTGCCTGGCCCTTGTCGGCATCTCCCAAATTTCCCCAGATGCTTATCCAAACTTCGTCTCCTGCTTTATTGTACTCCATGTGCACAGCCTTGCCATAGTCAGCAACTTTCAACTCCTTGAATATCCCAGCTGCCATATTTGCCTTGTCATAGACAGCAACAGTTGTCCGATATTTCGCTTTCTTGCTGAGAGGAGTGTCAAGCCAAACCCATTTACTATTCGGATGTGTCTTAATAAACAGGTTGCCAGAACTAAGCGAATTTATTTTCCTGACCACTTTCCAGGCATGCTCCGGATGGTTCACCGGGTCCGTTCCTATCACCGACACTATACTATCGCCAATGTGCCCTGTAGCCCAGACTGGACCGAACTCTGGATCAACCCAGTTTGCCCCTCTTCCGGGATGCGGTTTAATGCCGCCGGTATCAATAAGGGCAACAAGTTTCTTTTCCTTGGCATCTATTACGGCTATCTTGTTCCTCGCGTTCGCTGCCACTAGGAAGTAGCGCTTGGTTGAATCCCAGCCTCCGTCATGCAAGAAACGTTCGGCCTCAATCATTTTAATTCCAGGGTTGTTTGGGTCAGTATAATCTACGAGCCATACCTGCCCTGTTTCTTTAATATTCAAGACCCATTCTGGTGCAAAGTGCGACGCTACAATGCTGGCTACGCGCGGCTCCGGATGGAACTCTTCTGTGTCGTAGGTGTAGCTCAGAGTACTCACGATTTTAATAGGCTCAAGAGTCGCACCGTCCAGTATCACAAACTGAGGCGGCCAGTAACCGCCGACTACGGCGTACTTGTCTTCGAATCCTTTGAACTTGCTAACGTCAACAGATCTCGCATCCAGGGAGCATCGGATCTCT
>CAXMPV010000062.1:0-9621 GCA_964195175.1 uncultured Thermodesulfobacteriota bacterium
ACTACAGACACAGTTTATGCCGGAATCAGTAATGTACTTAAACTTGCCACAAAGTGCTTTGTGGGGCTTTCATCGAAGTCTTACAAACTATGAAATCAGGATCGATTACGTCCAGCACAACATCTCCGGCCTCCTTGGATATTACCGCATACTTAGTAATCAAGAGCAAGAAGATTGAATCTCTTTGCCACTAAGACACAAAGGAAGGCAAGAAGCAATGGTCAGTAGTCATTCGTTTTTCTTTGTTTCTAACATCAGTATTAATCTGTGTATATCCGTGGTTAAGATAGTTATTTGTTTCTTAGCGTACTCTGTGTCTCTGTGTGAAATTATCTTCAATGCCTAAATTCCTTAATCCTCATTATCCTGTTATCCCGTCTAATGTCTTTGCGTTCTTCATGCAGCTGGAGACGTAGGAAGTATTTCAGAGATGAGATGGTTAATAGTGCTGAGATACAGTTATGTTGTTTCTTAATTTTTGGCTATATCTATTGAAGTGATATGCAGGACAAACTATGCGTGTTATACCCTTTTTATGAATTACTAAGCATCTTTATTATATGCTTAGCCAGATGTTCATTGATTTCTTTGTGCCTGGGTACTGGTTGCGAAGTCTTTGTTTTGGAATTTGTATACCAATCATGCTTACCACCATGCCTTACCAAATAGCAACCAAGACCTTCAATAGTTTTGATTAGGTCTTTTCTCTTCATTAAGCTATTTTAAGTTCATCAACTTTTTTTATGTAAGGTATTTCTCCGCTTGTTAGATCATTATACAAACTTTCGAGATTTTCCTTTAATTCTTCCAAAGATGTGCCTTGGGTTAAATAATCGGGATAATCTACAAAATGACCTATAAAAAACTTATCATCTTGCCAATGGGCATACTTAAGGGATTCCATTTAAAGCCTCCTTTTTAAGTGTTAGTTCAATTGGAATATATTAAATATTGTTGAATAAGTCTACTGTAAAATAATGCCAGGGTTAAATGTAGTTATTAGTCAGTAGTCATTCGTTTTTCTTTGTTTCTAACATCAGTGTTAATCTGTGTATATCCGTGGTTAAGATAGTTATTTGTTTCTTGGCGTACTCTGTGTCTCTGTGTGGAATTATCTTCAATGACTAAATTCCTTAATCCTCATTATCCTGTTATCCTGTCTAATGTCTTTGCGTTCTCTGCGCCTTCCTGTCCTCGGCGCCTTTTGTCCGGGGAGCGTGAGAATTCTTTTACGTGTAACCAGCAATTTAAGTTCATAATAGTCCAGACCGCTTCAAGATGACACACTCCTAAAAGAAACAAAATATATTGCAATTAAAACACTGACCCCTGTAAGCATTACCACGTTAACGACTTACAAACACTTAGTTTTTAATAACAACTTTGGCAATGTGTTTGCGATATCAGCATAGTACTTACTTTTTAACAATTAATTATTAAATAGTTTTGGGGAAGATATGTTAGCTGAACTAAAGCAGAATATTACAGGCGTGCTCAAGGAGAAGAAATGAAAAATATTATATTAGCGATAGTTGCTGCACTCATTGTTGCCGGATGTGCTACTACTAAGGAAGAGCTGAAAAAAATGCCGGTCAGTCAGTTAGTTCCTAAAAGAATAACCAAAATCTCTGCCATGGATGAATTACCGGTAACACAAATGCTGGAAGAGGTAAAAGAGAGAGAGAGGCTATATAGCTTATCAGTCAAAGAGATGGAAATAAATGATGTTCTCCATGTATTGACCGGAGAACTGCCGGAATATAACATTATTGTAGAGCCCGGCGTCTCAGGCAAAGTAACCGCATCTTTCAATAACCTGACACTTGACAAAGTCTTAGATGTCTTACTGAAACCATTAGGACTTGAGTATGTCATAGAAGAAAATATTTTAAGAATATCAGAACCAAAAATGGTGTCACGCACCTTCAATTTTACATACACCACATCTTCCAGAAGTTCCAAAAGCTCTGTAATGGCAGTCACAGGAGCCGGAGATGAGGAAGGTGACGGTGCAAGTTATGGCTCTGTTTCGATTGAAGAGTCTGTAGACATATGGGCAGAATTGGAATCAGGAATCACTGCTCTTATGACTCCTGACACGGGGAAACTGGCTATAAGCAAAAGAGTCGGCTACATAACGGTTACTGACTACCGGTCAAACATGAAGAGGATAGAGGAGTACGTGGACATCTTCAAGAACTCGGTTCAAACACAGATACATATCAGAGCTAAGCTGCTGGAAGTAACTCTTAAGGATGGTAATGAATTCGGCATAAACTGGGGAGCAACGCTTAAGTCAATTCCTTTCTTCTCCGACAGGACCAACCCTTTAAAAATTGTACAGAGCTTTGCTCCTATACTAGGGGGTAATACCCCAACCGGTCAGTCAAGGGCAACTTCGACAAACTCAAATGAGGTAGCAGATCTGTTTCAGTTCGGGAAAGATGCAGGCCACTTTACTTACCTCATAAATGCACTGAAATCCCAGGGAGATGTTACAGTACTTTCATCCCCGGAAGTTTCCATATTGAACGGTCAAAAGGCCATTCTCAGCAGTGTCACACAGGACGTATATTTTGAAACACAGCAAAGTGCAGGGGGAGCCGGTGGTGTTATTACTACCACAACGGCAAAGCCATTTAACTATGGAGTGTATCTTGATGTCACACCACATGTGGACCTGGAAGGAATGATTACTATGGAAGTTCATCCAAGCGTATCCTCCTTTATCGAGCTCAAAACATCTGGATCGGCCGCAAGACCGTCTATTGATACTAGAGAGACTCAAACCGTAGTGACTATTAATAATGGAGAGACAATCTTAATAGCAGGCTTGATGAAGAATGATGTTAAGTCGAATCAATCTAAACTTCCTTTTCTCGGAGATATTCCAGTCGCCGGAAAAGCCTTTCGCAGAGAATTAACTTCAAATATTAAAACAGAACTGGTGATACTTATTACACCTACTATTGTAGGCTACAGAGCAAAAGATTTTGGTTCTATAAGATCAAAATATTCGTTACTGAAAAAACCATTTACCAAGAAGAAATAACATTGCACATTATTAGAGATTAAATTAAAGGGAGGTTATTATGCGAGAAATCATTAACAGATTTTACACTAAAGCGTTAAAGGAGTTACAGGAAAAACGGCTCGTCGGGTATGTAAGCACTCTATTGGTTCTTACAGTAGCCCTGCACCTCGGCAGCACTGTTTGTGCCGCCCCGGTAAGTGAGAAATTACAGGCGACCGTAAACAACATCGTAAACAATTCCGGATCAGGAAAACCTGAAAAACCTGCAGTTTCATCCTCTTCAGAAGATCCATCCACGGATAGTACTGTCTATCACTTTAACCTCGGCGTTTACTACCAGAAGCAGGGAAACATAGACAACGCTGTCAAAGAGTACGAAGCGGTACTGACGCTGGATCCGGAGAATGCGGAAGCACACAACAACCTGGGAGTTATTTACCGGGAGAAGAATGAACTGGACAAAGCGGCAGAGCATTATCAGTTTGTAGTTTCGTTAAATCCGGATATGGAGGAGGCACACAATAACCTCGGAGTAATATACTACCTCAAAGGCAGCTATAAAGAGGCCGGTGCAGAGTACCGGAAGGCACTGGAGCTTAATCCCGGTAACCTGAAAAGCCTTATAAACATCGGGCTGGTTTATAAATCTCAAGGTCAGACAAAAAAGGCTATAGAGATAATGGAAGATGTTCTGGCTGAAGATACATTCCAGACAGAGGCTCACTACAACCTGGCTATTCTTTACGAAGAGATGGGGCATCAGGAGATGGCCACATGGCACTATACCCTTTTCATTAAAAATGCAGACAGTGATTACACAGAATTAAAAGAGGTAGTAAGGACACATATAAAAGAGCTACGAATATCCAGCGGTAACTTACTGAAAGGATAAAGCATAGTGCGGCATTGCCGCAACCAGATTAAAAACAATTTAGAGATTCAGTAATTTTTAATCCCAGAATTACAAAACCTTGATTTTAAGGGTAAAAAATAATGGCGTTGATGGAACTTCAAAAAGAATCGAAAACAACACTGGCAGACATACTGGTAAGTGATGGTGTAATAACCACAGACCAGCTGGAAAAATGCCAGGATAAGCCAGAAGTACCTTTTGAGCAGGCGGCACTCACGTTGGGGTTTGTAACCAGAGAGTCTATTGCCAACTCATTGGGTAACCATTACGACGTTCCATATATGGATCTGGAGACTTACGATATTGATCCAAATGTATCAAAACTGGTCTCTGAACGATTAGCTCGTAAATATAAATTCCTACCGCTCTTTAAGATAGCTGATAACCTGACAATCGCTATCTCGAATCCAAGAAATCTATACGGTATTGATGAGATCCGTGACATACTGAACTGTGATATCGCAATTACGGTCTCTACGGAAGAGCAGATCCTGCAGTCGCTGAACAAGCTCTATGGAAACACGGTAGAAGATCTGACCGACATTGTAGATGAGATTGTTCTGAATGAATTTGATGATCTTGGTGACGATATTGAGGTAGAAAAGATCAAGGAAGTAAATCTTGAAGCAATCTCAGAAGAGGAACTGGAAAACTCTCCTATAGTAAAACTGCTTAACACAATCATTCATCGAGCTATCAGAGAAGGTGTGAGCGACATTCATATTCAACATGAATCGGATTCCATGCTTGTCAGGTACAGGTTAGATGGGATCTTGTACCATGCATCTACTCTACCAAAAAAACTTCGCAATACATTAGTCTCCAGAATAAAGGTTATTTCAGGAATGAATATTGCCGAGAGCAGGTCACCACAGGATGGCCGCTTTAAGGTAAAAATAAAGTCCCGTGAATTTGACTTTCGTGTCTCTACCATGCCGACTGTATTCGGGGAGTGTGTGGTTATGCGTATACTTGACCAGAAAACTGCCACCATGACTCTGGACCAACTCGGTTTTTCAACGGGATCCCTTGATATATACCAGTCGTTTATAGAGAAGCCAAACGGCATCGTCCTTATTACCGGCCCTACCGGCAGCGGTAAGACCACAACACTCTACTCGTCACTGAACAAAATTAACACCCCTGAAAAAAACATAATAACCGTGGAAGATCCTGTAGAGTATCACCTGAGCCTTATCCGTCAAACACAGATCAACACTAAGGCAGGTGTCACATTCGCCTCTGCAATGAAGAGCATACTCAGACAAGACCCTGACGTAATAATGATCGGAGAGATGAGAGACCGCGAGACAGCGGAAACAGCCATTCAAGCCGCTATGACCGGCCATCTGGTTTTCAGTACACTCCATACCAACGATGCTCCCGGAGCAATCAGCCGTTTGATAGATATGGGTATAGAACCATTCCTTATCGCATCCTCCGTGATAGGCATTGTTGCACAGAGATTAGTAAGGGCAAATTGCAGCCACTGTACTGAAACCTATGTGCCTGACGAAAGACTGCTGAAAGGAGCAAGGCTGCAGGACAAGACGGACATCACTTTTTCAAAAGGAAAAGGGTGTGAACGTTGCAGGGATTCAGGGTACAAAGGACGTCTTGGTCTGTACGAAACCCTTGCCGTAGATGACAACATAAGAGATTTAATAATACAACGGGAAACACCGCACGTTATTGCAAAGTCAGCCAGGGAAACTCAGGACTTTAAAAGCCTCGTAGATGATGGTATAAGTAAAGTGCAAAACGGGCTAACATCTCTGGAAGAGGTGTTCACAGTCGCATCTTCCGTATAGAAACAGACTAAGTGGCTAAAGTGAACTAAAGTTTGAAGTGAGCTAAAGTTGTGGTAAAAAACAAGTTTTTTGTCCTTTAACTTTAGGCACTTTTAATTTATGGAGTAATGTTACAAATTCTATATAATAAGCAGGATAAATATACTTATGTATAATAAGCACCAAAGAATAATCAGAACAATGCCACACTGAGCGGAGTCGAAGTGCCATCAACATTGAATTTGTAGTTT
Source organism: uncultured Thermodesulfobacteriota bacterium (assembly GCA_964195175.1). Lineage (GTDB taxonomy): Bacteria > Planctomycetota > Brocadiia > Brocadiales > Scalinduaceae > Scalindua. Next base: position 5,989 of record CAXMPV010000062.1, read on the forward strand.
ATAAATATGTTTTCCTTTGCGTTCTCTGCGTTAAGATTTGTTTTTTTGTTTCTGTCTTTTGTTTTTTTATCAGTGTCTATCTGTGCAAATCCGTGGTTAATTAATTCTTCAGTTTGTCATTTCATAGATTGGAACTTAGAATTTATCTGCATTTTGTAGTTTGTACTTTTTTAACTCCTTTTTGGATATAAAAAGAAAGGGCGAGCGATGGATATAAGTGAGATACTTACCTTTACCAAGGAACAGGGAGCTTCAGACCTGCACATAAGTTCCGGTGAACCCCCCGTAATCAGAATCCATGGTGAAATCCAGAAAGTGGATATGCCAGCCCTCTCTCAAGAAGATGTACATAAAATGCTATATGAAATTCTGAATGATCAGCAGCTTAAAAATTTTGAGAGAGATAAGGAGATAGATTTTGCCCTGGATCTGAAAGGGATAGCCCGCTACAGAATAAATGCTTTCTATCAATCTAAGGGTGAGGCAATTGTCTGCAGAACAATTCCTACAAAAATAATGTCACTGGAAGAACTGAATCTCCCCAGTACACTTGCTGATCTTACAGAAAAAACCAAAGGACTTGTCCTGGTAACAGGCCCCACCGGTTCCGGTAAATCTACGACACTTGCAGCTATGATAGATTATATAAACCGGAACAAGAGGTTGCATATTCTAACCATAGAAGACCCCATAGAATTTGTCTATGAGCCAAAGCTATGCCTCGTAAACCAGAGAGAGTTAGGAACCAATACTCATAGTTTTGCCAATGCACTTCGTTCCGCACTGAGAGAAGACCCCGATGTCATCCTGGTTGGTGAAATGAGAGACCTGGAAACAATCTCTCTGGCAATGACTGCTGCAGAGACCGGCCATCTGGTTCTTGGTACACTGCACACGTCAAGTGCTGCTAAGACTATAGACAGAGTTATAGATGTATTCCCTCATGAGCAGCAGAACCAGATAAGAGCCATGTTCTCCGAATCTATCCTGGCTGTTGTTACCCAGAACCTGCTGAAAAAGAAGGATGGTACTGGTAGAATAGCGGCATTAGAGATAATGATGGGAACACCTGCAATAAGAAATCTCATAAGAGAAGGTAAAATAGCCCAGATACCGGGAATGATGCAGACCGGAAAACAGTTTGGAATGCAGACAATGGATGCAACCCTTGTGGACATGTACAAACAGGGTGTGGTCTCTAAAGAGACAATGACTCCATATCTGACCAATCCAACCGCCTTGTCTTCCTATGGGGCATAAGTGAATGAGTTGGGCAGGCAAGCAAGTTTAAAGTGACTAAAGTTGTAAGAAACAAGAGTCAGTAGTCATTAGTGCTAATTCGTGAAATTAGTGTCTGTTTTTTTACCTATAATATTATTTTTCTTCGTGGCTTCGTGCCTTAGCGGCAAATCTCTTAGAGGTGAACTAAAAAATGAAATTAGAAGAGTTATTGAACTTAATGATGGAGGTGGACGCCTCGGATATCTACATAACAGCAGGTCTTCCACCTACTTTTCGTGTAGAGGGTAAGACGCAGCCCATAGCCGGCGAACAGGTGATGAGCAAGGAGGACACAAAAGAGATTGCCTTCTCATTAATGAGCGAAAGACAGAAAGCCACTTTTCTTGAAGAGAAAGAGATGAATCTTGCTTTAGCTCCATCTATCGGGCGATTCAGGGTAAATATATTTTATCAGATGAGCTGCATCGGCATTGTTATTCGTCAGTTAAAGATTCCTATTCAATCCTTTGAACAGTTGGGATTACCTTCTGTGTTAGAAAAGGTTGCGATGACGCACAGAGGCCTCGTACTGGTAGTAGGAGCAACCGGATCCGGAAAATCTACTACATTGGCGGCCATGATAGACCACAGAAACAGCAATTCTCAAGGACACATAATCACTATTGAAGATCCCGTTGAATTTGTACATCAGCATAAGAAGTGTATCATAACCCATCGGGAAGTGGGAATTGATACACACACCTTTGGTGATGGCCTGAAAAGCGCCCTGAGACAGGCTCCTGATGTCATCATGATAGGTGAGGTGCGTGATGCTACTACTATGGAAGCGGCCATAACCTTTGCGGAAACCGGACATCTCTGCCTTGCAACTCTACATGCCAATAATGCCAACCAATCTATAGAACGCATCTTAACTTTTTTCCCTGCCGATAGACAAGAGCAGGTATATTTGTTACTATCTCTTAATCTCAGGAGTATTATTTCCCAGCGGCTTATTCCTACTATAGATGACAAGAGGGTTGCCGCTGTAGAGATACTGATGGACACCCCGAGAGTAAAAGACCTTATCATCAAGAAGGAGATTGGTCTCCTGAAAGAGGCGATGAAAAAGGGTGAACAGGAAGGCATGCAGACATTTGACCAGGCTATCTACAACTTTTACATGCAGGGACAGATTAATTACGACACTGCAATAGCATATGCAGACAGTGCAAATGACCTGCGTTTGAGAATAAAATTTGAAACTCCTGACCAGGAGGAAGAGACAGAAAATAAACCTATTTTTAAGATGAGAGAACAATAAAAAAATGAAAGATAACATTGAAGAGAAGATACTTGATCTGGCATTAAAAAATGCTGATTCAGCAGAGGTGATCTATGAAGAGGGCGAGTCCAGATCTATCAGTTTTGAAAACAACAAACTAAAGTCTGTATATACCAAATCAATCAGAGGCATCGGTCTGCGCGTAATCAAGGACGGCAAGATTGGGTTCTCAAGTACCACTGATTTCAGAAACCCTGAACAGCTAGTCACAAATGGCTTAGAGAGTGCAACGTTCGGGCAGGAAGCAAAATTTGAATTTCAGTCGAAAAACCAGTTTAAAGATACGAAGATGTTTGATGAAAACGTAGTGAACTACCCTATCGAAAAAGGAATACATATTGGCAACGAAGCGATTACAAAAGCCCTGTCTGTAAATCCGGATTATGAATGCGGAGTCAGTATCGGAAAAGGTGTTGGCAAAACCCGCTTAATTAACTCAAAGGGCCTGGACACAAGTACTCAATCAACCTCTTTTGGAACAAGCATGGATATACTGCTTGTTAAAGATAATGGACTGTTATGGGTTGGAGAGGGTGAGAGTTCTGCGAGAGTGGATGATGATCTTGAGAAACATACAACAAAAATGCTTCATGACTTAAGACTGGCAGAGAAGGAGGTTGATATCTCTACTGCCAGTTATCCTGTAGTCTTCACTTCCAAGGCTATCGGAACCCTGTTATCAACGTTTGAGACCGGATGCAATGGAAAAATGGTACAGAAAGGAGTCTCACCGCTGACAGGCAAACTGGGAGAGAAGATAATGGATGAGAGGATCAGCATATATGATGACCCTACTATTGATTATGCTGACGGCAGTTATGATTGCGATGACGAGGGCGTACCTGCACAACGAACCCCGCTGTTCGAATCAGGCGTACTTAAGAACTACATATATGACCTGCAGACTGCAGGTATTATGAATACCAAATCTACCGGAAACGGAACAAGAAGTTTTGCATCTCAACCTTCTCCGGGAAACTCTAATGTAATAATTGAACCTGGAGAAATGAAATTTGAGGATATGATTAAAGATATGGAGAACGGAATACTGATAGACCAGGTTCTTG
>CAXMPV010000063.1:0-9614 GCA_964195175.1 uncultured Thermodesulfobacteriota bacterium
GTAATTCACCTGGTACTCCACTCATAAGCACTCCAACAGAATCAGAAATTTCTCTCATTTAAGACTAATCAATTATTATTTCTGTGTTCTTCTATTGCTTGTCTCGCTATTTCCTGAATCTTTTTCTTTCTTGATTTGCTTGATACATCTCCCTTCTCTGTTCCACTTAATATCTTTTTCATCGCCTCATCTACTGCCCGATCTATAAATTCCTCCACAGACTCATAGCCCATCATCTCAGTAACCTCTTTCTCCAGAGATTCATTTACACTGTTATCGGTACAACCTATCATAAACAGAAAAATACTAATTATTATAAGAATTTTTTTCTTCTGCATTGAGTTTTATATTTATTCTATAAATTAGTGAAACTATAAGCCTGGCAAGATAGCTCATCTATTTACGTTCTTGCAAAAACAGACTTATTTATAAAACTCATATCTCTCAAAATCAAGTAGAAACATGATAAATATCCCAGACTGGCAGAAACCTAAAACTAAACCACGCCATCATTAAATCTCACTGGAATTGCATAAAGCAGTTGGCTTTGTACGTAGAACAGTTTAATAGAGGTGAAACAAACGCTGATACTACGTTTAAGATACAGAGGCAAATACTCATTGATTTTAAACTGATATATGGGATAATTTGCGGACGATTTCAGTTAAAATTAGTTTCAATTTTGAAAACCAGAAGGAGTAACGGGGTTATGAATAAAATACTATTAACAATAGTATGTTTTTTTTGTCTTTCTTTAATTTCTAATCTGGCAGTTGCTGATACACTTGAACTGGCAGATAAGCCGGACTGGCTTGAGGCTAAAGAATTTGCTGAACAGAAGGAGAAAGAGTTACTTGACGCTGAAAGCGCATTAAACAAAGCCAAAACTCTTGCCGAGCAGAAGGAGAAGGAGTTACTCGACTCTGTGAATACATTACTAAAAGCCAATAAACTTGTCAAACAGAAGAAGGAAGAATTACTCAATGCTGAGAGCTCATTAGAGGAAACCAATAAACTTGCTGAAAAGAAGAAGAAGGAACTGTTCAAAGCTGAGAAAAAAGCTAAAAAACTTGCAAGTAAAGCAGAGAAGAGAAGGCTTAAATCAGAAAACAAAGCTAAAAAACTTGCTAAAAAGAAGCAGCATGGATTTCTCGAAGCAGAGAGTGCGTTAAACGAAGCCAAAAAACTTGCTGAACAGAAGGAGGAAGAATTACGCAGAGCTGAGATCCTGTTAATACGGGAAGATTATGACATGCCCCCCAAGAACTAATTCAGTTGCAAGACAATTACCAGTATTCATGGATTAGTATTATATACCTAAACAGGCTCCTGAAGTGTTATGCAGTGAAGACCTCCCAATCCGATGAGAAGATCTACCGATTGAATACCTATCACATCACGTGTTAGAAATAAGTCGGCCAGGATACCAAGTGCTTTTCGATCTGCAGGGTCATTGAATATGGGAACCAGGACAACATTGTTGGCAATATAAAAATTTGCATAGCTTGCCGGTAGCCTCCATTTTTTGTAATATATCGGCCTAGGCATAGGAAGCTTTACAACGGTGGGCCTTGTCCCATTTCCTAGCCTTGCCTGTTTCAAACGTTCCATGTTTTCACCCAGAATGGAAGTGTTCAGATCCGATGAGTTGGCCTCCATTGATAACACCATCGTTCTCCTGTCAACAAAGCGACAGATATCATCCACATGTCCATGAGTATCATCACCATCAATACCCTTGTTCAACCAGATAACATTAGTAATGCCAAGATACTCCATGAACAACTCTTCCAGCTCGCACTTTGTAATGCCAGGATTACGTGGTTGTATATTCTGGTCCAGCAGGCACTCCTCCGTTGTGACTAATGTACCGAACCCGTTAACATCGATACTTCCTCCTTCCAGAACCAGAGGCATCTTTTTCCACTTTGCCGAGATCATTTTAAGGTTTAACCGGTGAGCAAGTTCCAATGGTACACTGTCGTCCTTTTGGTGTGCAGGATACCGGGCCCAGCCACTGAATCTAAAACGCATGACCCTCTTTAGTCTAGCTTTAGTCCGGGCGTCTTCTACGAACACTGGCCCATAGTCGCGAATCCAGCTTCGATTAGTCGATATGTGATAGAAAGTAATATTTGCAAGATCTGCCTGAGCTTGTTTGAGGTATCTCCTTGCCCTCTTCTCATGTCTCTCAGAATTTACCAGTATGCATACCTCTTCAACCACGGCAAGTTTTTGAGTCAGCTCTGCATATGTCTTCTGCACTGAAGACATCTTCCCGGGCCAATCTGTCGGGTTGTGTGGCCAGGTCAACCATGTTGCTTTATGCGGCTCCCATTCTGCGGGCATACGATAGCGAATTGAGTTTTTTTTGTGCATTGTAAGTTTCGTCACGGATCAACAAATTATTCGGAGATTCCACGATATGCGTCAACACGTCGGTCCCTGAAGAGAGGCCATGTCAGGCGTGTTTCTGATATAAGTTGCGGTTCGATACTTCCGTAGATTATTTCCTCGTCCTTTCCGGATGCCTCGGCGATGATGTGACCTCTGGGATCAGCTATAAAAGAGTGTCCCCAAAACTCAATTTCTGAATCTCCGGCCTGGTTAGGTTCTGTACCAACCCTATTTACGGAAGCCGTATAGATTCCATTGGCAATCGCATGGCCACGTTGAACTGTTTTCCAGGAATCAAGATACATTGAACCCTCCCCCTCATTTTCTCCCGGAAGCCAACCGATTGCAGTTGGATATATCAATACTTTTGCTCCATCCAGTGCACACGAACGGGCCGCTTCCGGAAACCACTGATCCCAGCAGATCATAGGTCCGATTTTTCCAGCAACCGTTTCAATAGCCTGAAACCCAAGATCACCGGGAGTAAAATAGTATTTCTCCTGAAATTGTGGATCATTCGGGATATGCATTTTTCTATACATCCCTACTATCGCGCCATCCGGATTGATCACAACCAGACTGTTGTAATATGTCCCCGTCTTACTTTTCTCAAAAACAGAAACAATCAGGACGCTATTTACAGTTTTTGACAATTGTGAAAAGTAATCAGTTGTATAACCTGGAATTGGCTCAGCCAACTCAAAAAAGCGAGGATCCTCCTGCTGGCAAAAGTATATCGAGCTGAAAAGCTCCGGAAGGCATATCAAGCCGGCTCCGTGCTCCGCTGCCTCAACGACACGTTGCCTGGCACGTTCCAGATTCTCTTCCCTCGTTCCCTGACACGCCATCTGTATCAGTGCTATTGTATAAGGCTCTTCCTTTTGCATTGTCTCTAAAATAATACTTAATCAATCAAACTGTTTTGTTATAATATACAGTAAATATATTTTTTCATAAACAGTCAAATTTAGAGATATCATCTTTATTTCTCTGACTGAGAAGCCAATTAATCCTATCAAGACATTAACTTTTTTTAAGGATGTTGATATGGCAAACGCAAAATTCAACCTGAGCTTACCCTCCAACGAACCAATCAAAAGCTATGCCCCATGCACACCCGAACGCGATGATATCAAATCTAAATTACAAGAGTTAAAAAACCGTCAGATAGAGATACCCGTTATTATTGGTGGCAAAGAGATAAAAACTGGAAACATAGGGGAATGTGTGCTTCCTCATGACCATGGAACCGTTGTGGGCACATACCACAAAGCAGGAGAGAAGGAAGTTCAAATGGCCATTGAAACTGCCCTTAAGGCACAAAAGCAGTGGGCAGAGATGGATTGGCAGGACCGTGCTTCAATCTTTCTTAAGGCAGCGGATATTCTTGCAGGCCCTCAGCGTTCGTTATTAAATGCGGCCAGCATGTTATGCCAGAGCAAGAACGTCTTTCAGGCTGAAGTAGACGCCGCATGTGAATTTATTGACTTTCTTCGCTTTAACGCCTTTTATGCACAAACTATTTACGAGCAGCAGCCACAGATCTCGCCCACCGGACTCTGGAATAGGCTGGAATATCGACCACTTGAAGGTTTTATTTTTGCGGTAACTCCATTCAATTTTACCTCAATTGCCGGTAACCTACCATCCGCACCGGCTATAATGGGAAATGTAGCGTTGTGGAAGCCTGCTTCAAACGCTACATATTCCGCTTATTATGTAATGAAGCTTTTCCAGGAAGCGGGTGTTCCGGATGGAGTAATCAATTTTCTTCCAGGGAACGGCAGTGAGATCGGCCCGCTAATAATGAACTCTCCAAACCTTGCCGGTATCCATTTCACAGGAAGCACTGCTACTTTTCAGAATATGTGGCAGACCGTGGGTAACAATATCAAAAGCTACAAAGCATATCCACGTATTGTGGGTGAGACAGGTGGCAAAGATTTTGTTTTTGTTCACAAAGATACCGGGATAGTAGAACTGGGTACTGCCCTGATACGGGGCGCATTTGAATACCAGGGACAGAAATGTTCTGCAGCATCCCGCGCTTATATCCCACGCAGTCTATGGCCAGATTTAAGGGACTACCTGCTTGAAGAGATGAAAACGGTGAAGATGGGTGATGTGGAGAATTTCAGTAATTATATCAATGCGGTGATCGATGAATCCGCATTTACTAAAATCACCAACCACATTGAATTCATCAAAGAGAGTAATGAGGCGGAGATCGTATGTGGTGGCAATTATGACAACAGCAAGGGCTATTTTATTGAACCTACGATAGCCGTCACTACCAACCCTCACTATCGCACGATGGAAGAAGAGATTTTCGGCCCTGTTATTACGGTATATGTTTACGAAGATGATAAGTATGAAGAGACACTTCACTTGTGTGACGAAACGTCTCCCTATGCTTTAACAGGTGCAATTTTCTCCCGAAACAGGAAGGCAATCAGGACGGCAGAAAGGATCCTTGTAAATGCGGCAGGCAATTTTTATATCAATGACAAACCGACAGGAGCGGTTGTAGGCCAGCAACCTTTTGGCGGCAGCCGTGCAAGTGGTACCAACGACAAAGCCGGCAGCGCTCTTAACATGATCCGCTGGGTTAGCCCTCGAACTATTAAAGAGACATTTGTTCCCTCAACGGACTATAGATACCCATTTATGTCTGAAGAATAGAAAAGCACGTATGCCTTACCTGAATTGAGGGATTTAGTATAATGTAAATTTCAATTGAAATATCAACCTGATTCTGTTAGATTTCTATTCTATAATTTTCAACAAAACCAGAGTAATTTACGCCCCCATCGTCTAGCCAGGCCCAGGACACATGGTTCTCAGCCATGAGACAGGGGTTCAAATCCCCTTGGGGGTACCAAATAAGATTTCAGGCGGTTTTCTGAGCGTAAGTACTTGATGATTAATGCAGTTGCAGTGATTCGAAACATTTTATTTTCATAATAGATTTTTCCTGAAAATATAAGTGTTTGGAACCGCTGTTTTGAGGTTATGGTCAAAAACTACTCACCGTTCTGATAAAATGGACAGGAAGTATTTTCAGTATATTAAGCACCCTTCAATATCATTGATTTCCGTCTTTGCATCATTAGATCATCAATTTTGCCCTGCTTTACTCTTAATTTTCTAAGTTCTTGTTTTCAGGTCGATTATTTTTTCTATTGTTACGCCAGCCAATCGTGTAGAAGATAAGGGTGAATAGTATTAATAAAACAAAATATTCATAAAAACCACTAACGTTATAGTTACCCAAGGAATCACCAGACCCAAGGCATATCATAATATTAAATAAAACAAATGCCCAGATTGGTATCAACTGCCCTAGTGTTATTTTGTACATTAGAATCTCTTTTATTAATTCCTCGTTATCCAGTTCCTATCAATAACATTCTTTACACCTGTAGCAGTCCAGTGCCTATCTTGTCTGTCCTTGATACTATCTTCCCTGCTGATGGTATGGTCTCTAGCGCTCAATTCCTAATTTGAATTGAGTCTGATCTGTTCTGATGGTTTATATTGATTAATACGATTTTTTGTAAATGTATGTTGTTTAAGAGGAATGACAACAAACAAAACTTTTGTCAATATTGCGGTGGTTTTGAGTAAAACATTCTGTTTGTGTGTGTGCGTAGGCCAGTTATTTGTCATTCCCATCTATAGGAAACAAATCAGAGCGCAGTTAATTAACGGATACTTACGCGTTTAGCAAGAGGTGCCTTCCATCTTACGTCTACATATTCAACATTTTCCAGGCCTGCTCCAGCTTCCTTAACAACACTCAGTAAATTCTGAAGTTTTTCATAATTTGACAGTTCGTTTACTTGCCCACTCGACGCAGAGAAGCCCCATTTAATTTTTGCCCCGTCTTTTGTCCATAGCTCCACACCAATTTTACCGTCATTATGCCGACCTCCTATCTTAGATACATCTATAGACACAATCTTTAAAAGCTTCTCGATTTGGTTGTGTCTCAAATAGTTCAGAAGGTTTATACCATCTTCAATTGATTTATCTTTCCATTTTTCTCCATATCCAGGTACCTTTACCGATTTCTTACCGATTATATAAATCGGATCACCCTCTTCAGGGTAATTGTAAAACTTTTCAGGAAGCCGTACACAATCTTTATCTACCAGATATTTCTTTCGTTTCCTTTTAACTATTGCTACGGGCCTGCGCAATTGAAACTTCATTTTAAGTCTGTTAGGTAGTTCCCGTTGAACATAGCTAACCTTTGAAATGAGCGGACTACTTTCGTACACATTCGCAATTTTTTTTGTTAAATCCTTCTCAAAGATATTATATTTATCTTTCAATCCATGGATATTGTTTATCTCATGAGCGATCTCATCTGTTGCCCAGCCAGGGGGTTCGAATGTAAATGTTGCAGGACTTACAATAAAAATATCTTGATCTGTCAATCGCTTCCATCCAAATTTCCCTAGCCATATAATGGAGAAAACTACTACTACAACCAGGGATAATATGAGCAGAAACAGTATTGACGCCTTTCGCATCTTTTCAAAATACGGTTTTACAGTCGCAATATCTGCCTTGATCTTATTTATTACTTTGTCGTATTGATTCTTGAGAAATTTTTTCATTGTTGCCAGAGATTAGATTAAAGAAATAAATCTACTACTTTCTGTAATTCTTTAATGTTCACGATAAGCGGAAGCATTATCCGCCCAGTTTTATATTTTAGCTATATTTTGGTCATTGATATCTGCCCGGGCACAAACGTGTGTTCACATGCTGCATTTACTATCGTGTTACATAACTCGGAAAAACTAATATTTGCTGCAGCTGCTGCCTTTGGCAACAGACTCCTTTCAGTAAATCCAGGAACTGTATTAACTTCAAGAACGTATATTTCGTCTTCTTTATTCAAAATCATATCTACTCTTGAGAAGGTTCGGCAACCAAGGCTGTTATGCGCACGAACTGCCAGATTCTGTACCCTTTCATAAACGCCATGAGATAATGTAGTCTCTGACGATTTGTCAGCAGATGTAAGGACAGTGTATTGGGTCTTATCGCTTTTGTACTTTGCATCATAGTCATAAATCCCGGTCGCAGTCTTTATTTCTATCACAGGAAGAGCTTTGTCGTTGAGAACACTAATAGCCAATTCCCGGCCTTCAATGCACTCTTCAACAAGAATTTCTTCACTGTAACGACCCGTATGTTTTATCGCATCTATTATTTCTATATATTCTTTAATTATATATATCCCAATACTGGAACCATTACTTACTGGCTTGGTTATCACAGGCAATTTCAAGCTTTTTACACTATTGGTAATTTCAGACATGCTTTGTACAGTAGAGGCTGTGAAGTAATCCGGAGTAGGAATATTGTTTCTCCTGAAAACGTCCTTAGACTCCACTTTGTTCATTGCAAGTTTACTGGCAGTAGTTCCGGAACCGGTATATGGAATACCTTTGGTTTCAAGAACTTCCTGTATACCACCATCTTCTCCGAAATATCCGTGAAGGGCAACAAATGCTACATCAATTTTATAATTATCAAGTTCATTAACCATATCATCATTAACAATTATCTTGATAACATTTTTATTATCCATCGACAGAGCATCTACAACCGCGTTACCCGACTGCAACGATATCGCCCTTTCCGGAGATATTCCACCCATTAACACTACAATATATTTTTCATCAGACATGGTCTAGTTCAATTAGAAAAACAGCAAGCAATTGATTTCGTTTAAACAACGTATACACAATTTACATCCTTAAAATATCTCAATTTTACATTTTTTCCAGTACAATTTTGTGGGTACACAAGGTCTGTTTTACCACTTTTTTCAACGCAAGTATATTAAATGGTTTTTTAATGTAGTTGTCGATTCCGTATCTCACTGACAAAGCGGCAACATCATCAATTGCGTTACCGGTAATCATTATAGCCCTGATATCTGGATTCCGCTTTTTAACCTTTTGTATTAGTTTCAGGCCATCAACCCCTGGCATCTCTAACTCTGTTATCAGCAAGTGATAATTATATTTCTTGATCAACTGCAGAGCATCTGCACCCGAAAAACTTACTTCAACCATATAACCTTCCTGAACAAGAACATCTAAGATTAAATGGCATATTCTGGGTTCATCAGCTACTACTAATATTTTTATTTGCTTATCCATTTTTACCTCCTCCGGAAATGTAGATTGATAATATCATCATTCTTCAATCGAGGCCTTTAGTACCTTTCCATAATGCCACCAAAGATTCAAAAATAGAAACCAGCCCCACTCCCCTTTCACGGAATACATGTTTATTTCTACCAACTCAGCTTTATTTTTCTATGCACAGAGAACGACAGACTATACCCTAATAGTTTTTTCGGGTTTTTTATTTTTTCTGTATTCTCTGTGTATTTTATTTACTGTTCGTTTGTCCTTTAACGCTCTAATACTAACTGCCTACTGTCACACGTTTTCTGTTATTACAACCCATTTCGACTACACCCTCTATGTAATTTGGCTATCAATCTTCAATAATTGGATTCTAAATCTGATTTCATCTTGGCTATTTCACTGGAAGCAAAAGCGTCTACAACTTCAGGGTCAAACTGCTTTCCCGCTACTCTTCTCAGTTCCGATATAGCCTTATTTGTTTTCATTGATGACCGGTATGTTCTATCTGATGTCATCGCATCGAAAGCATCAGCTACCGTCATTATTTTTGTCAGAAGAGGCAAATCATCTCCACCTAATCTATCCGGATACCCACTGCCATCAAAACTCTCGTGGTGACCTCTTATGTGTTGTATTGCGTCATCAAGAAAAGCTAATGGCTTTATAATCTGTTCACCCTGAGAAGGATGGGATTTTATTGCGGCAAATTCTGCGTCATTTAATTTGCCTGTTTTGTTGATTATAAGCTCGGAAATACCTATCTTACCAATATCATGTAGCAATGCAGCATGGCGTAAGGTTTTCATGTCTTCATCTGATACTCCCATTGTTCTCGCCATTACAGATGAATATTCCGATACTCTTTGAGAGTGTCCGCTTGTATACTTATCCTTGGCCTCAAGACTTTTGGCCAGAGATGTAACCATATTGAAACAATTTTCTTCAAGCGTCTCATAAAGTCTTGCATTTTCTACCGCAATACTTACCTGCCCCGCAATAGTACACAGCAGATTGACGTCTGTCTCACAGAAGCTTTCA
>CAXMPV010000064.1:0-9518 GCA_964195175.1 uncultured Thermodesulfobacteriota bacterium
AGGGTATATTGTGTAACAAGATCAGATTTGAAAATTCTATAAACTCATGGTACACGAACCACGGTGATGTGTTTGCAATTTCATGTTTGGCAGTAACCTCTCTACTCTTTTTGGCAGCACTGAAAAGGAGAATTTTCGCTTGACATTTAGAGGGGCGACCGTATAATCGCGGTCGTAAGCCTATGTAAAATTTTAGCTTATATCTCTAGTACGAAAAAAAATATAACAAAAATATGCATCCTTTAGATTATATGTTAGGGTTGGCTTCCACCGATATGGGTATCGATCTGGGAACAGCGAATACACTGGTATGTATTCCCGGTCAGGGAGTCGTCTTGTTTGAGCCATCCGTAGTTGCGGTAAAACCCGGCACAAGTAAGGTTTTATTAAACGGAAAAGCTGTTGGCCAATCTGCCAAGGCGATGTTGGAAAAGGCACCAAACAGCATTTCTGTAATCAGGCCGATGAAGAATGGTGTTATCGCTGATTTTGATATTACAGAGGCGATGCTTAAGTATTTTATCTTAAAGGTGCATAAGAGGAAATGGGGAATACGACCAAGGGTAGTCGTCGCAATTCCATCCGGTATCACTGCCGTGGAAAAACGTGCTGTTGTGAATTCAGCGGAAAGAGCAGGGGCCAGGGAAGTTTATTTAATATCTGAACCTAAAGCGGCCGCTATCGGTGCCGGGCTTCCCGTTGGAGAACCGATCGCCAGTATGATAGTCGACATCGGAGGCGGTACAACAGAAGTAGCCGTCATTTCTTTAGGAGATATTTTTGCGCATGAAAGCTTGAGGGTTGCCGGTGACGCAATGGACGATGCAATAGTTCAGTACGTGAGGCGCACTTATAGCCTGGATATTGGCTACAGAACAGCAGAAAGAATTAAAGTTGAAATTGGTTCAGCTTTCAAATTAGAGGAAGAACTTACAGCAGAAGTCAGAGGTCGTGATGCCATCGCCGGATTACCAAGAGCAGTCACTGTTACATCGGAAGAGATAAGAGAAGCTCTTCTGCCAGCCACAGATGCTATTTTAGATGCTATAAGAAAGACACTGGAGAAAGCATCGCCGGAGTTAGCTTCTGACTTGTTAACTACTGGTATGGTTATGGTTGGTGGTGGTGTAATGCTCAGAGGTTTAGATAAATTAGCTGCCGAAGAAACGGGACTTCCGGTAGTGATGGCGGCGGAACCTATTACCGCAGTCGCAAGAGGAACGGGCATACTTCTGGAAGATCTTGATCTATATAAGAATGTTTTATGGGATAGGGAACTTGAATCCTGATTCTGGCAGATCCATTAAAGGTAGTATCATTTATATTCTTGTCATAGTATCCATATCGTTTTTAACCATTCCGACAAGCATAACAAACAACATCAAAGTGACAGTTGCATCACCCCTTGCACCAGTTCAAAAAATAATAACTCAAACATCCGGTTTCTTTAAGAATGGGTTTAAAAAGCTGGCATCAGCAACAAGTAACGCTCAAAAAAATGAAGAGATGGAGAGAGAAGTCTTCCTCCTTAAAAACAAAATAGTCATGCAGCAAGATGATATAAATGTATATAAGCAAAAGCTGGAAATAGTATCAAAATTTAGAAAGCACAATTATAGTGATGAAAAACCAATAATTGCGGATATCATAGGGTATGACGTCTCAAACTTTAGGAAAAGTATTATTATTGATGTTGGGACAAAACAAGGTGCTTCGCTTGATGATATTGTAGTTTTCGGAAATGCACTTGTGGGCCGTATCTCAGCGATAGGACGTTCATCCGGAAGGGTTGTTTTGATTACCGATCCCGCATCCAATGTTCCATCACGATTTTTACAATCAAGGACACAGGGAATGGTTCAGGGAACTGCCGATGGCACATGTATAATGAAATATGTACCCAGGCAGACAGAAATAAATGAGTCTGATAGGGTTGTATCATCTGGTATCGGCGGAGCATTCCCAAAATATCTCTACGTAGGTGATGTTATTGAGGTCAAACAGAAAAATGCAAAATTGTTTAAAGACATTAAAATCAAACCAAGGGTAGCTATTTCAAAGATAGAGCATGTATTAGTAATTAAGAAACAAAGTGTAGAAAGCATTTTTGAATCTGAAGAACGCTATCAATAAATAGAGAAATATCACCCCTTATGATAATATGTAATTTAAAGACATTTTTTAGAGTTACAAAAATTCCCTCATGCCATGGTTTGCCATAATAAGTGTTATTCTTTGCATATCATTAATCCAGACGACATTATTACAACACATAAACGTTCTGGGCATACAACCTGATCTCTTTATCATTTTTCTTGTTTTTCATTCATTAAACTCTAAACTCGAAAGATCATTGCATACAAACTGGACAATCGGCCTTGCTAAAGACTGTTTTTCCGAGGGTCCATTCGGTTTAAATACCGTTTTGTTTGTTATTGTTGGCTATATGATATCAATGATCAAAGACAATATATATAGCAGACATCTGGCCACACAAATTTCAGTTACGTTTGTAATTTCAATAATATATAACTTTCTCTACCTCTTTATGTTTTCAATATCATTTACCTCGGCAGGTTTATTACCTATGGTATTGAAATGCCCCCTCATTGCAATTTATAATTCAATTATTGTTCCTCCGGTATTCTGGTTGCTCAACAGATTTTACTCTTCATTCGGATTTCCTTCTTTAAGAAGAAAAACAAGATAATGCAAAAGAAACGTTTTAACATACTTTTTGGAACTATATCAGTACTATTCCTTGTAATCTTCTGCAAACTGTTTTACATACAGATAATCCAAGGCGGAAAATACAGTGGTATATCTAATAACAAACGAATTAGGACAGTTGATATCGATACATTAAGAGGAACAATTTATGATAGGAACGGTTCCGTTTTAGCAGTAGACAAACACTCTTTTGAACTCACCGTTATGTATGAAAGGCTGTTTGACGCAAACTCATGCTTTAAACAAAACATACTGCCCAGAGTATCAGAGGTAAAAAAACTGGTATTAAGCCATAACCTATGTAAGGAATGTCATATTGATAAGGAAATGTGGGTAGAAAAGATCGCTGGATTACTTGATATTTCATATATTGATATCTTCAATAAAACTGCAAAAGTTGTAAAAAGAGTAAAAAATATCAAGCGTGCCGTTGAAAAGAGAAATGGAAGGGAGATGCGCGTCAGAGAAGAAATAATACCACACTCAGTAGTCTCTCACGTACCCTGGGAAAAAGTTGCAAACTTCGAAGTGGAGATGTTGAATCTACCAGGCATACAGATAGAGACAAATCCGGTAAGATGGTACCCTCAGGGCGATATGTCTTCACATGTAATAGGCTATGTTGGGAAAATGGGTGAAAAAGAGATACAAAACTATAATTTTAAGAAAAAATGGTTTGACGGTCTTAAAAAAAGCGGTGAATCAGAGTCAGAATTTTTTACTCAAAAGTCAATTTCGATGGATGCCTTAATTGGAAAAACCGGAATTGAAAAGATATATAATTCAAGGTTAATGGGAATTCCAGGAGAGAGATTTGAAGAAGTAACTCTTGATACTATGCGTGTCAACAAGCTTATCCTGGAAAGACCTTCAACTCCAGGTAATAATATTTTCCTGACCATAGATAGCAGAATACAGAGTATTGCAGAAAAAGCACTTGGGGGAAAAAAGGGTTCCGTTATCGTAATGGATCCATGGAATGGTGAAATCATAGCGATGGCATCATTCCCCAGATATAATCCAAATACGCTTAATAAGGACTACACAGCCCTTAGCAAAAACCCCCTTAAGCCCTTCCTCAATAGACCTATTCAAAGTATCTTGCCCCCAGGATCAACCTTTAAAATAATCACTGCAATTGCGGCACTGGAAGAAAACAAAATAGATAAAAATTCTCACTTTCCCTGTTACGGATCATTGAAAGTTGGAAATATCCGTTTTCGATGCCATACAAGGCAAGGTCACGGTTTATTGAATGTAGAAGAGGCCTTACAATATTCATGTAATATTTTTTTCTACGAAACAGCAAAAGTCCTGGGAGGAGAGTTATTAAGAAAGTGGGCAATAAAATTTGGTTTGGGAAATACAACAGATATTGACCTGACTTATGAAAAAAAAGGAAATTTTCCAAAATCAACTTCCTTTTCCCAAACAATAAATTTGTCAATTGGCCAGGGGTCAATGCTGGTTACACCGATACAGATGGTGAGGATGATAGCAACGATTGCAAATGGCGGTTGGTATACGAAACCACATATTCTCCAAAAAATATCCGATTATAAGGGGAATATATTAGTAAACAATAACTATGAACTGACAGAAAAAATAGACATATCAGAAAAAAACATGGATATTATAAAACATTCGTTGCGTAAAGTAGTAACCAGTGGCACCGCTAAAAAGACAGGCCTGAAAGAACTACAAGTAGCAGGGAAAACAGGAACAACACAAACAGCACGAGCAGATGAAAATCATGCATGGTTTGTCGGCTACGCCCCTTTTGAAAACCCGAAATACTGCTTTGTCGTTGTAGTCGAGCATACTAAAGGGCACGGAGCGGCGGTTGCCGGCCCTATAGTCTGGGAAATTCTGACGCAATCGGAATCTAGCCTGTAAGTGAAGCGAGAATACCTTCACTATTACAAGCGATTGTAGGTGCTGCCATACAGGAGCACCTGGCAACAAATATTAAAGTTTTAGGAGAACTGTTTATATGTATCGTCTCGTTGGTTTAAGAAATTTTG
Organism: uncultured Thermodesulfobacteriota bacterium; assembly: GCA_964195175.1. GTDB lineage: Bacteria > Planctomycetota > Brocadiia > Brocadiales > Scalinduaceae > Scalindua. The sequence continues at coordinate 4,755 of CAXMPV010000064.1, forward strand.
ATTGGCTGATATTTTTAGTCGTATGCCTGTTTCTGGCTACCAGTTTTTTCTTTGTATGGAGCTCTTCATCAGAGAGCTTTGCATTTAAACAAATAATCTGGATAGGTGTTGGAGTGGTAGTCTTTTCTGTTTTGTTAATAGTTGATTATTATTCAATTGGGAAAATCTCATATATTTTATATTTAATAGTTCTCTTTTGTTTGTTTTTAGTTTTGTTATTTGGTAAAACAGTATATGGAGCACAAAGATGGTTAATGGTAGGCCCTATTTCTATTCAACCTTCTGAGATGATGAAGATCGCCCTTGTTTTAGTCCTTTCAAGGTATTTTGTGGACAAAAAGAGTGTTGCAGGATTAAGTGGTATTATCTTTCCGTTAGCACTGACACTCCTGCCAATGACATTAATCATGAAACAGCCGGATCTTGGTACAAGCCTGATCATGGTGCCCGTATTTTTTTCAATTATGTTCATTGCCGGTGTCAAAACCAGGTATCTGCTTACTATCATAGCTTTCACCTTATCCACAATTCCTTTTTTCTGGTATTTTGTGCTTCATACCTATCAGAAAACGAGAGTAGTAAGTTTTCTATGGCCCAACACGGTAAGTAGCTTTGGAGAAGGCTATCAAAGGGTTCAGTCATTAATAACGATTGGTTCCGGCGGTAGTTTTGGAAGCGGATGGGGGAAAGGAGTACAGAGTCAGCTTAACTTTCTTCCACAGGGGCATACAGATTTTATCTTTTCTGTAATAGCGGAAGAATGGGGGTTTTATAGAGCCGGTGCACTCCTGTGCCTTTATGTAGTTTTTATTGCGTGTTGTATAGGCATTGCATTAAACACCAGGGATCCTTATGGCAGGCTGATTGTGACAGGTTTTACTGCAATGTTTGCCGCTCAAATACTCATAAACGTTGCCATGACAATAGGGCTTGCGCCAATTACCGGTTTGCCATTACCATTTATCAGCTATGGAGGATCTTCCATGATATCATCCTTTATAGCATTATCATTTATATTTAATGTAAGAATGAGGAATAGAGTAGCTTTAGCGAAGGATGGATTTTATGAATAATATTCGTAGTTATGTAGAACACAAAATTCTGCCTTTTGTGGAAACGCCCGGACAGTATGTAGGAGAAGAGTGGAATTCCATAAAAAAGGATGATAATGATATAGACGTTACCTTTGCTCTGGCTTTTCCGGATACGTACGCAATAGGAATGTCACATATGGGCATGCAGATTTTATACGGTCTTTTAAACGAACGGAAAGACACTGCTTGTGAAAGAGTATTTGCGCCATGGTATGACATGGAAGCCGCTCTGCGAGAACACGATATACCATTATATTCTCTGGAAACGTTCAAGCCTTTAAAAGAATTTGATATTGTTGGCTTTTCACTTCAATATGAAATGTCGTTTACAAATGTACTTAACATGCTGGATCTTGCAAAGATACCGTTGAAAAGTAAAGACAGAACAGAGAGTGACCCATTAATTATTGCAGGCGGGCCCTTGGCACTTACTCCCGAACCAGTCTCCGATTTTATTGATATCTTCTTTTTAGGCGACGGAGAGGAGAAGTTACCTCAATTTATCGAATGCTTTAAGACACTTAAAAATACGGAAAGCTTGTCAAGAAAAGAGAAGATTGTCTCGCTTGTTAAAGAGATGAAAAACCTTTATGCCCCTTCTCTTTATGATGTCACTTATGATTCTAACGGCGTTATAAACAAAATAGAACCAAACCAGCCCGGTGTACCCCCTGTTGTACATGGTGCATCAGTCAGCAATCTTGGTAAAGCATATTTTCCAGCAAACCCGATCATTCCCTATGTACAGACCGTCTTTGACCGCATCTCCATTGAAGTTATGCGAGGCTGTACACAAGGGTGCAGATTCTGCCAGGCAGGAATGACAAAACGGCCAAATAGGATACGTTCAGTGGATAAAATCGTGGACATGTCCACCGATTGTTACAATAACACAGGGCACGACGAAATATCTCTCGGTGCATTATCAATAAGCGACTATCCGCATCTCAAAGATTTGATGACCAGTATGGGAAAGACTTTCGATCAGAAAAAAGTAAACATAGCATTCCCTTCCCTGAGGGTTTCTGATCAGTTGGCCGGATTGCCTTCTCTTCTCAATAAGGTCCGCAAATCAGGTTTAACATTAGCCCCTGAAGCGGCGACGACAAGACTCAGAAAGGTAATCAACAAAAACATATTAAACGAAGATCTCTTCGCGGGAGTTAAAGAGGCGTACAGAGAGGGATGGAATATGGTTAAATTATACTTTATGGTTGGCCTACCTACCGAGACGAATGAGGACATTGAAGAGATAGCAAATCTGGCTTACAAAATTTCCAGCCTCAAGAAAGAGGTTAAAGGTTCACATGGAAATGTGAATATAACGATATCAACCTTCGTCCCCAAAGCACATACCCCGTTTCAATGGGAACCAATGATTTCACTGGAAAGAATAAAAGAAATTAAGCGCATCATAATGAATAAGATTAAGCACAGAAGAATTCGTGTGAAATTCAACAAGCCGGAGAGAAGCATACTGGAAGGAATATTTGCACGTGGTGACAGAAGGCTGGGAAAAGTAATCCTTCACGCCTGGCAGGATGGTTGCCGGTTTGACTCCTGGGATGATCATTTTGATTATGATAAATGGAAAATTGCGTTTGAGAAAGCAGGCTTGGATAAAAACTTTTACTTATGCAGAGAGAAAAGAGAAGACGAAATCCTTCCATGGGAGCATCTTAGCTGTGGATTGATAAAAGAATTCCTGATAAGCGAGAGAAAGAAATCTTTTGAACAGGAATTTACGCCTGATTGCTTTATAGATGGTTGCCCAGATTGTGGCGCATGTGCAAGGTCAGAGCATTATGTAAAAAGCTGAAGCACCTAATTTCCATAATATACAAACGGTGCCCAGTAGTACGGTGCTTTGTATTTCTCGCCAAAGTTACCATTGATAAATTGGCGTTTCACCTTTGTGGTGGCATCTATATAGCTTATGTCCTTGTCTTGAACTAAGCCGTACATTGTCGCCATAAACTGTGACGTAGACTCATCTGCCACCCTCCAGAGTGAAACAGAAACAGCCTTTACACCAGCTAAAACGAAAGAATGGATTAGCCTGGTAAAACCATCATTCTCGTAAATCCCTCCCAGGTCGGCATCAAAGGCAGACAGGTTCACCAGATCGGCTCTCATTTCCATTTTTGCAATTTCTTCGGTACGCAAATAACCATCTTCTCTTCCCTTCTCTTTGAATTGTGACAAGACCAGAGCTGAAAGCTCCGGTACCTCCGGCACTACAAGACCGTGTGTTGCAAAATGAAGTACTTTGTAATCATAGAATTTCCAGTCATCGGACAGCTCCTTTATATTTTTTTCCGTTACATTTTTACCGGTAAAGACATTTGACTTATGAATTATTTTATTTATATGATTAACCTCATTCAATGTTTCTGGTAAGCCAGACCAGGAAGAGAGGCCCAGAACATTGTAAGCATTTCCGACAGACCGAACATTTTCAACAAAAGGGTAAAGACTTTTCATTAAAAGATCCATCTGGATCTCTTCAAGATTGGAATAAATGTTTTTTGTTAAAACCGCCAGCTGAACTCTGTTCTCTATCATTTCCGCCTTAAAATCAGAGTCTTCATAAACGGCTCCACCAAATATCAGTAACGGCTTACGATCTTCATCGTATTTTCGTTTCCCTATCAGTTTACGCATGTCCAAAGAGTGGAAGTAGCTTATACTATACTTTTCTACCAGATATTGCCCATTCTCGTCTATGAGGGTTCCGAAAGGCACAAAGGTCAGAATTCCACCCGGAATAATAATCAGGTTCTTCTTGCCCTTAATCTGCTCCTCCAAAGGTTTGATGAGCAGATCATATAGTCCTCTTCCAATATTTTTGATATCTGCCGCTCTGTTTCCGTTAATATCTGTCCCCACGCCTCTATTATTCTGCAATGGAGGTTCCCTTAATAGGGAACCATAATAGTTGACAATATTATTAAAATCATTTTTATTTTCACTTAGACTGCGTTGATTTATTAATAAGGATTTTATCTGCGTGTCGTATTTGTCAATAGACATTTGGACAAAATTCTTACGCGATATCTCCTTACCGGTAATCCCTTTTTTCGTAATAGTAATCTGTACTAAATTTTCCAGGTCAATATTTGCATAGACAATTAATACCGTATCCTCATCCAGGGTTTTCTGGATCTTCTCTATATCCTGCCGCCAAATCCACTTTTCCCGTTTTTTTATGTATTTTTCATTTACGGCAAATCTTTCAATCAGAAGCTTTGCCCTGATGAGTTCAATAGTCTGAAAGGCAGAACGAGCGTCATTATCATTGATATAGGCAAAGGTCAGCAATTGATAGGCGTAAAACAAATCATCTAAAAAGCGCTTACGTATATCTCCGGTCGCGTTTTTACGTAATTCTTCTATTATGGATACAGATTCCTTAAAGTGTTCGATTGCCGTTTTATATTTTCCTTGTGAGATGGAAATTATACCAATTCTATTGAGGTCTCTGTAGATATCAGTATCCTTCTCAATATTATCATCATCCGCCAGAACTTGCTCATAAGGGTAAATAATCTTGTCATGTTTGTTCCAGTAGAAGCGGTAATACAGATTTAGATTTTTTGAACCAAGGATCTCCTTCACTTCTTCACTCAACGCCCTGTCTACTTCTAATGCCTTTTCATAATACTCGATG
>CAXMPV010000065.1:0-5903 GCA_964195175.1 uncultured Thermodesulfobacteriota bacterium
GGAAGTCTGGGTGGGTATGTTTGCGGCGATAGCGATTTGATTAGTTATCTCAGGAACAAGGCAAGGTCTTTCATGTATACAACAGCGCTTCCTCCTGCCGTATGCGCCGCGTCTATTGCCGGCATAAATTTAATACAAGAAGGCCCTTTACTGCGAGAGGCACTCTGGAATAACGTGTGTTATATAAAAGACATGTTGAGGTCACGGGGAATTAACATGATATCGTCACAAAGTCAGATTATTCCGCTCTTGATAGGAGATGCAAAAAAGACAGTTGAAACTTCGAAATTGCTTTATAAGAGGGGTATCCTGATCCCGGCCATTCGCCCTCCAACTGTTCCAGCGAATTCCAGCCGTCTCAGAATGACGGTTATGTCATCACATACACAAGGGGATTTGGAAAGTCTATTCAAAGCTCTCAGAGAAGTTCTGAGCTTGTAGCAGACATCGAGAAAGAAATCGAACATGATGGAAATATTTGCGAAACTACCCTTCGGGAGGTATGACTCCGACTTCTTCGAACTTGATGAAATAAAACCCCATGTCTTGACGCTTCTCCCATTTTTTTGTCCATCGAATCAATCTCTTGGCAATAAAAGGCCGTTCATCTTCCTTTATTCTTGATCTAAATTTACGCACGAGAATCCATGAAAAAGGCTATAAGCTTTCCGTCATCTTAAATCACAATAAGTTGCAGAGGCCACAAGGGAAAAAATTAAATAGATCTAAAATATTCAATGACCGTAGTCATTGAGTTTTAAATAATATATAATAGTTAAAGATGAGCTTTATAATCTCTTGTAATATCTGTATGTGTAATATAGCAAAAGACTTTCGTATAAAACCGCGGGCGTTATTGACTCATTTTTTCATTGACAAAAGCCGAAATTTGGGATAGTTTGTACTTTTGCATCTCAAATAAATAATAAATAAAAGGAGGCATAAGTTGGATCCGGTAGCAAAGAATTTCATACGTATGAGCGTTATATATTTTGCTATATCTGCTCTAATTGGTGTTCATTTTATGTTTAGTAAAATTAACCAACATCAGCTTTTTCAAGCTCACGTTCATTTGATGATGTTGGGCTGGATGGCTATGATGATTTACGGAGTAGGATATCATATTCTGCCCAGGTTTAATGGAAATCCTGTAGCGTTTCCAACGCTGGCTATTATTCATTTCTGGGTTGCCAATATTGCTTTGGTTGGATTTGTGGGTACCTGGGGAATTAGCAGATATGGATTCACTAAAGTACCTGAGAGGGTGTTTGCTGTAATGAATGCAATAGGAATTATTACGTTTGTTACGAATATTCTTTTCAGCATCAGGAAGCCAAAGGAATATTAATTTAAATCTTTGAGGTATAAAATTATGAGTGATGAGCCCATTATAATTACCAAGAAATCAACCATTGGCGAGATTTTTTCGAAGTATCCTGAGACCGAACCAGTCTTTCTAAAGTATTTTGGTTCCGGTTGTTTTACCTGCCCTGGTTCAAAGACCGAAGACGTAGCATTTGGTGCTATGATGCATAATGTTGAACCTCAGCAAATCATTGATGAGTTGAATGAAGCTATTAAAAACAAAGCCGAGGGTGGGGAGTAAATCCTTTAGCAGAATTCCTTCTGTTACTTCTCAATTTAATCACCCAAGGTGCGAAAAGTCACTTAAATACAAATTATTTTTTTGAATATTAAATAGAAGGAGTAACAGGTAATGTCAGATTTAATGGAAAGAGTAGAGAAAGCTTTAGATTCAATTAGACCTGCTCTAATGGCGGATGGTGGTAATGTTGAGCTTGTTGCAGTAGAAGATGGGATTGTACAAGTAAGATTGCAGGGGGCCTGCGGAACTTGCCCAAGTGCACTAATGACACTTAAGCAGGGAATAGAAGTAAGGGTGAAGGAAGAAATTCCTGAGATCAAGGAAGTTGTAGCTGTCTAACTTTTCTTTTATTAGGAGTGGTTGCCATGAGTTTGGTTTTAGGGCCTGTGCATCACTGGATGTACAAAAAAATTCAAACTACGGAAGCAAGAGAAGCTTTTATCGTAAATGCGCTTAAAGATAAATATGGCCATGAGGCCGACGTGTTATTGAGCGCTGTTTACGAGAAACATCCACCTCCAGATAATAACGCTTCACTTGAAGATGTCCTGGGCAATGCTCCAATTCACCAGGGAATACAAAATTTGATTATCAAAGCAGAGACTCGTGAGGCATCTGTAATTTCTGCTTTTTGTAAAAAGTTTGGTGAAGAGGCAAAGGCACTGGTAATATCGTCTGCGCACGATCATGGTGTTGAATGTGGCAAAAGGGCTGTTGTAGAAAGAGGAAGTAGTGGTGACTGTACTGCGGCGAAGGCATTTGAGCTTATACAAAGTTATCTATGCGATGGTATGCCATGCGACAGGGGAGCTAAGGCACAGAGTGAAGAAGATGATCGTACTACGTGGGATCATACCGAATGTGTTCATGAACAGTACTGGAAAAGTGCTGGTGCATCATTTGAAACCATGTGTGATATGCTGAATTCGTGGATTGCCGGATTTGGAGAAGGAACGAATCCTAAAATAAAGTATACCAGGGAGAAAGCTATTGCTGTCGGTGATTCAATGTGTTTGAGCATTTTCGAAATATCATAGTGTGGCATGATAACAACCAGGTTTGAAATATCTTAAGTGAACTAAAGTATTTAGATGCAAATTAAGAAATTTAAGGATTTTGGAATTTAGGGATTAAAGCATAATAAACTTTCTGAGACTCAAAAATATTAAAAAAAGCTTGCAGTTATTTATAACGCAAGCTTTTTTTGTGCACATTTATCACTTCTTTCCTTTCATCTCTTTTATTGAGTAGATATTATGCGCGACGCACTTTCAATGAAATTTGAAGTGTCTAAAGTGATTAAAGTCATTAAAATGAATGAACAGTTTTTAACCACAACTTTAGTTCACTTTAAACTATAGACACTTTTAACTTTTTGTAATTAAAATGGATCAATCACTTGAAAGATATTCACGTCAGATTCTTTTTCAACATATAGATGGAAATCGTCAAAAAAAATTAATCAACAGCACTGTTCTCTTAATCGGATGCGGTGCGCTGGGAACTGTTTCCTCGAGTTATCTGGTACGGGCAGGTATTGGGGAACTAAGGATTATTGACAGGGACTTCATTGAAGAGAACAATTTGCAAAGGCAAATTCTTTTTGATGAAGATGATATTTTAGAAAATCTTCCCAAGGCTGTTGCGGCGCAGAAAAAACTTCAAAGGATTAATAGCAACGTAAAGGTTGAAGGGATTGTTACAGATATCAACTATTCTAACATTGATGAATTAACTAAAGATGTTGATATCATTATTGATGGTACCGATAATTTTGAAACAAGGTTTTTAGTTAATGATTATTGTGTAAAGAACATTATCCCATGGGTATATGGTGCCTGCATTGGGAGCAGGGGGGTGGTAATGAATATTATACCTTCCATGACACCATGCTTGAGATGTGTATTTGAAACAATGCCTCAGATGGGTTCATTTCCGACATGTGATACTGCAGGTGTAATTGGACCAATCGCCGGGATTATCGCTTCATACCAAGTAACTGAGGCGATCAAGATTTTGACCGGGAATTATGCATCAGTTAATAAAAGCCTACTTGAGATTGATGTGTGGGAAACTAATTTCAGACAAATTGATATCTCAGAATTGAAAGATACAAACAATTGCCCGACATGTAAATTACACAATTATGAGTTTCTGAAAGCTGAAGCTGGCATTATGACCACTCTTCTTTGTGGTAAGAATGCCATACAGGTGATGTCGCGGAATATCGGAAACATAGACCTTCGATATTTAGAACAGAGACTGGGATCTATAGCGGACGTAAGTTGCAATGACTTTATGCTGAAATTCAAGATTAAAGATCATGCGTTTACGGTTTTTCCTGATGGAAGGGCAATCATTACTGGTACAGCTGATACTAGTATAGCAAAAGGCCTATATTCGAAATATCTCGGAATGTAACACGAGTTGATAAATCACAAATTAATAAATAAGATTAACCTACTATGATATATCTCGACAATGCAGCTACAACATTCCCAAAACCTGAGTGTGTATATAAGGTAATGGATGAGTTTATGAGAGAGAAGTGCGCAAATCCGGGACGTGCCGGACATCGCATGTCGGTTGAAGCAGAGCAGGCGTTAGAGAAGGCACGGGTCACTGTGGCAGGGTTTCTCGGCATTAAAAGCCCTGAGAGAATGATATTCACTTATAATGCTACTGACGCGCTTAATATGGGCATAAAGGGTCTATCAGAAGGTGATCACGTAATTACAAGCAATCTAGAACATAACTCTGTTTCAAGGCCGCTCAAAGGAATGGAAAACAGGGGTGTAATCACTGTGACGTGGGTTGCCAGTTCTGATGATGGTTTTATCTGTGTAGATGATATCAAGAGTGCTATAAGATCAAATACGAAATTAATCGTCTGTACACACGCTTCTAATGTGTTGGGAACTATTCAGCCCATCAGAGAGATAGGGAAGGTAGCTCGCGAAAGAGATATAATATTTATGGTTGATGCTGCTCAGACAATCGGTGTATGTGACATAGATGTCGATGAGCAATATATAGATATGCTTGCATTTACCGGACACAAAGGGCCTTTTGGTCCGCCCGGCAGCGGCGGGTTATATGTAGGCGATAGAGTAGAACTGAGCGCCTGGAGAGAAGGTGGAACAGGCTTTGAACCTGAATCACTCTCTCAGCCAGATTCGTTGCCATATAAGCTAGAGAGCGGAACGCCGAATTCAGTTGGGATAATCGGCCTGAAAGAAGGTATAGAGTTTTGTATAAATGAGGGTGTAGGCAAGATAAGAGATCATGAGCGCAATCTGACTATGCGCCTTATAAGCGCGTTGGAGACAGACGACAGATTCAAAATATATGGTAGCTTTGATGGAAACCGAAGGGTAGGAATTGTATCAATAAATATAAAAGGAGTACAACCGTCTGATGTTGGTGCTATTTTAGATAATAGATTCAATATAGCGGTACGACCAGGCTTGCATTGTGCTCCTTACGTACATCGTGAAATTGGCACGTTTCCAGAGGGAATGGTACGGATAAGCCCCGGTTATTTTAATACTATGGAAGAGATTGAAGAGACGATCTTAGGATTGAAAGAGATAGCAGGTAGCGTGTGAAATATATTTGACTATTGATGACGGGAATAAGACATGAATTGTAATTAATATAAAGCCGTCTTGTCTCAGCTCATTTATTTAATCTTAATTACTTGCCAAATGCGTATATTTTCCAGTCAGCACTTCCGATATATACTGTACCATGCGAGTCGATAGAGGGTGACGAAATTAGTGGAAAACGTGATACATTATGTTTTTCTTTTAATGTACCATCAGGCTTGATCGCATATAAATTACCATTCCATGATGCCACTAAAATTGTACCATCCGCACTTATGGTGGCCGACGAAGTTATTGTGTCGCCTGTATTGTAAGTCCACTTCAACGTTCCATCAGGTTTAATTGCATAAAAATTTCCATTCTTTGCCCCAACATATATTGTGCCATCAGAACTGATGGCAGGGGTAGCATCTATTCTAGATCCAATGTTATACTCCCAAACCAGTTTACCTTTGTTTTTAGAATCTAAAGCATAAAGCTTACCGTTATGTGATCCTATGTATAATATACCGTCTTCATTAATTGATGGAGAAGAGTCGATCCTGGCCATAGTCATGAAGCTCCATTTGATCCTGCCTTCTGAGCTAATTGCATATATACGTCCATCCCGTGATCCAATATAAACAATACCGTCAGCATCAATAGCTGGTGATGAGGAGAGAATACTGGCTGCAGTGCTATATGTCCAC